>JAISES010000356.1 GCA_031263965.1 Prevotella sp.
AGGAGAACTAAAACCGGGTAGCAAAGTTGTGGTAGTCGAAGATCTTGTTTCCACCGGAACAAGCAGCCTGAAAGCTGTAGAGGCAATCCGTCGCGACAGTTCGGAGGTTATAGGGATGGTTGCTAATTTTACTTATGAATTTCCTGTTGCAACTGAGAATTTTAAAAAAGCAGGTGTAGAGTTGATCACATTGACAAATTATGATGCTGTTCTTCGTGAGGCTTTGCGTACAGATTATATTGCAGAATCTGACCTTGAAACTTTGCAAGAGTGGAGAAAAGCTCCGGCAGACTGGAAATAAATTAATACCACCGGATGGCTGAATTTGTAAGCGAAATAAAAATAATACCGTATTCTGATACGGATATCTTTGCCGTACTTTCCGATTTAAACAATCTGGAGCTGGCTAAGGATAAAATACCTCAAAATACAGTAAAGGATTTGACCTTCGATCAAGACTCATGTTCGGTAAATGTTGAACCTATGGGTAAGGTTAAGTTTGTTGTCGTTGAGCGCGAACCCAATAAGGCGATTAAATTCCAATCGGAGAAATTGCCTTTCGATGTCAATATGTGGATACAACTTGTAGCTACGGCGGATAACGAAACAAAGATGAAACTGACTGTCAGGGCAGATTTGAATCCTTTTCTCAAGCCTATGGTTTCTAAACCGTTGCAAGCCGGTCTGGATAAGGTGGCCGAAGGATTGGCCGATTTGCCATATTCGGAAATATTGAAGAGATCAAAAGAATAAACTGATGAAACTTTGGGAAAAAAGTATTCAGGTAAACAAAGATGTAGAATCGTATACCGTAGGTCGCGACCGCGAAATGGATGTACATTTAGCTCCTTTCGACGTATTAGGATCTATGGCGCATATTACAATGCTGGAATCCATCGGTTTACTTGATAAAAAAGAGCTTCCCCTTTTACTTAAGGAACTGAAAAATATTTACCAACAGGCTAGTGATGGTAAATTTGAAATAGAAGATGGCATAGAAGATGTACACTCCCAGGTGGAACTTATGCTTACCCGCAAGTTGGGGGATATAGGCAAAAAAATACATAGCGGACGTTCGCGAAACGATCAGGTATTGGTCGACCTGAAACTCTTTACACGCGATCGCATTCGTATGCTTGTCGGCTCTGTTTCGAAACTAATCGATATATTGCTTAGTCAGAGTAATAAATATAAAGATGTTTTGATGCCGGGGTATACACACCTTCAGATAGCTATGCCCTCATCTTTTGGGCTTTGGTTTGGCGCTTATGCCGAGAGCCTTGTCGATGATCTGCAAGTGTTGCTTGCCGCTTATAAAGTTTGTAATAGAAATCCTTTGGGATCAGCGGCCGGTTATGGCTCATCGTTCCCATTAAACCGTCGGATGACGACAGATTTGCTGGGCTTTGACTCGATGGATTATAATGTGGTTTATGCACAAATGGGGCGTGGGAAAATGGAACGTACCGTAGCTTTCGCTATTGCAAGCATTGCCGGAACATTATCCAAACTTTCGTTTGATGCATGTATGTTCAATAGCCAGAACTTCGGGTTTATCAAATTGCCGGATGAATATACTACCGGTTCGAGCATTATGCCGCATAAAAAGAATCCGGATGTATTTGAACTGACGCGTGCAAAGTGTAATAAACTACAAGCATTGCCTAATGATATTACATTAATAATTAATAATCTGCCTTCGGGCTATTTCCGTGATTTGCAAATAATAAAAGAATTGTTTATCCCTTCTTTCGGAGAAATAAATGATTGCTTGCAAATGGTTGCCCGCATGATGGGAGAAGTTGATATAAACGGGCATATACTGGATGATCCTAAATATCTGTTGATCTTTAGTGTAGAAGAAGTAAACCGCCTCGTTCTCGAAGGGGTTCCTTTCCGTGATGCTTATAAGCAGGTAGGGTTGGAAATAGAGAAAGGAAATTTCAGACACGACAAGAAAGTGAATCATACACACGAGGGAAGTATAGGAAACCTGTGTAACGACAAAATAGAGTTGTTACGGCAACAGATAGTCGATCAGTTTGATTTCGATAAGATCGTTGCAGCGGAAAAGAAATTGATAGAATCAAGATAAGATATAGAATATTCTCTATATCTTTTTTATTATAATACGTTCAGACGAATGGAAGAATCAGAAATTATATTGGCGAGTTTATCGGGAGAAGATAAACCGGGAGTAACCGCTGCTTTAACGGCTGTATTGGCTCAACACGATGCAAATATTCTTGATATAGGACAGGCTAATATTCATCATTCGTTATCTTTGGCCATTATGTTTGAGGCTAAAAAGGCAGGTGACGTTATAAAAGATTTACTTTTTAAGGCTACCGAATTAGGTGTTATCATCCGTTTTTCACCTATCGAGAAAGATGAGTACATGCGTTGGGTAAATTTGCAGGGAACGAAGAACCGCTATATAGTGACTGTTTTAGGCAAAACCTTGAATCCCATCCATATATCCGCAGTGGCTGAAATTAGCCGGAAATACAAACTGAATATCGAAAAAATAATTCGTCTTACAGGACGTGTTCCTTTGAATACTTCGGAACGACAAAGCCGTTCATGCATAGAATTGTCGATCAGGGGTACAGTCGATGATGTCCGGCAGTTGAAACATGATTTTATGAGCCTTGCCGACAAGATGGAAATCGATATCGCATTTCAGGTAGAGGATATGTATCGCCGTATGCGGCGTCTTATTTGTTTCGATATGGACTCTACCCTTATACAAACAGAGGTAATCGATGAGTTGGCAGAACGCGCCGGAGTTGGAGAGGAAGTGAAAGCAATCACCGAATCTGCAATGAGAGGGGAGATAGATTTTACGGAAAGTTTCAAAAAGCGTGTTAGCCTGCTTAAAGGTCTGGATGAGTCTGTAATGAAAGAGATAGCCGGGAATCTGCCCATCACAGAAGGAATGACAAGGCTTATCCGTATCTTAAAAAAGAGTGGGTGCAAACTGGCTATTCTATCGGGTGGGTTTACCTATTTTGGCAACTACCTTAAAGACAAATATGGATTCGATTACGTATATGCCAATGAATTAGAGATAGAAGACGGAAAACTAACAGGAAATTATGTAGGCGATGTTGTAGATGGAAAACGTAAAGCCGAATTGCTACGCCTGCTTGCGCAAGTGGAAAAAGTAGATATACGCCAGACTGTTGCCGTGGGCGACGGCGCAAATGATTTGCCTATGCTGGGGATTGCCGGATTGGGTATTGCTTTTCATGCAAAGCCAAAGGTTAAGGCTAATGCAAAACAATCGTTGTCTACGGTTGGCCTCGATGGTATCCTGTATTTCCTTGGTTACAGGGATTCTATGCTCGAAGGAGAAGTATAGTACAAAATGCGCATTTGCTCATTTTTATATTTGATATTCAGTAATTTATATATCTTTTATAAATTCCGGCCTCCTTTTCTCCAGGCTTTACTGTAATACCCTTCGGCCAGCGAGCTTACTATGACTCCATGCTTTATAGATGCATGTATAAACTTACCGTCTCCGATATATACTCCCACATGATTTATGTATTTCTTTTTAAAAGTGGAAAAGAATACCATATCCCCGGGTTCCAGATCATCTTTAGATATAGTCTCTTTTACATTTTTTGCAATTGCCGTACTTACTCTATCCAATTGCATTCCATAAACATTTTTGTATATAATATTGGTAAACCCTGAGCAATCAACCGCATTGCGGCTCATACCTCCTCTTCTGTACCGGGTTCCCAGCCAGTCGGCAGCTTCCCTGTAAAGATCAAGATGCACAGGATCTGTAATAGAAATGCCTAATCTGGAAGAAAGCTCCTGCATTTCCTTCTGCTCAAGCATCTTTTCTTTCATTAACTCTAAAGACGGAGTTAAATCAATTCCGGCGTCAGTCAATAATTTATTAGAGATGGGAAATGCGGGATGTTGATCCTCAAATATCTTTTCATACTTAGGAAGTAAGAATTGATACCCATCATCAGTAGTTACCTCTACACGATTTGTCGATTGTACAACTTTTATTGATTTAGGAGCTACAGAACCGGCAACTGTCTTTTTCTTATTTGGTTTTTGTTTTCCCTGAGGCGTTGCCGATACAGACATTGTTGCCACTGAAAACAACAGCAAAAGTGTTGATAATCTTAATGATTTTGGGGATATTCTCATTCAATTTCATTTTTTAGCCGAATAAAAATATGCAATCCGATCAAATAAAATACTAATACACTGTGTTTTTTATAATATTTTAAGAACCTGTTTGAATTTTATAGCAAATTTTTTTCAAATCCTATAATAATATTTTTCGATAAAATTCAAACAGTTTTTAAGGCCTTCGTCCAACTATTTCACACGTCCTCCGGTTTTCCATGTGCGAACATAGTAACTTTCATCCAAATGACTAACAATCACCCCTCTGGATGTTGACGCATGTATAAAACACCCGTCTTTCAGATAGATTCCAACATGGTTAATCCGGCTGTGGCTCTTCGATGTAGAGAAAAAAACAAGATCTCCTGCCTGCAAATTTCCTTTTGATACATTATGCTTCTTCATCCCGGCTAAATCAGCGGTTGCCCTTGGTAGTTTCTTATTGTACACTTTCTGATAGATGAGATATGTAAACCCGGAACAATCAAGCCCCTTACGCGACAAGCCCGCATGACGGTAAGGTACGCCAAGCCATAGCGACACCTCTGCATATAATGGCATATTACGATCATCGTCTTTATTCAGGTTGCTCAACTCAACACCCAATTTGCCGGACAATTGCGCCACCTCCTTCGGATCGTATAGTAATCTCCCTGTTGTTCTCTGAGTTCCGCACGATGTGGCTATCAATATCAACAGAATTGGGATTATATATCGAATTAAAAGTTTATACATATTGCATAACATAAAATATATCGATAAAGGTATGAAATATAAAAAAAGAAAGTGGTTTTTATTTCTAAAAACCACTTTCCTGTATGCTAAATATAAGATTTAGCTTGCTTTCTTCGCTCCTGAGAATGTAACAGCAATAGGACTTAGTTCCGGTACTTCTGTAACATTGATAGTCAAATCGAGCACTTGCTCTGTAGCAACCGCCAGATCGGCCTTTTTAGCCTTATGAGCAACAGTACCTGAAACAGAAACCTTTGCATTAATTTCGGTTTCTCCTACCTTCAACGTTACTGTAGCTTCTGTTTCAGCAAGAGTAACAATTCCCTCAGCCTTAGTCAGGGAAATTCCATCTACAACAATATCTCCTACTGTTTGTTCTCCAAAAGAGAAATTAGCCAAAGTCAACTTAGCTTTTTCTTCTGAAGTGGCCAGTACGATATCCTTTTTGTCTACAACAGGATTCTGACCCGGCAAAGTAACACTTAAATCACCATTATATGTAGCAGCAATTTGTTCTGCTAAGGTAGCTACTTTCACTTTCAATGTTGCTGTTTTCTTTTCCTTATCTGTTACGGTAAGAGTCGTTTCGCCGACTTTTACTCCTGTTATGGTGATTACGCCATTTGTCACTGTCGCTGTTGCAATAGTAGCATCGGCCGGAGTAACCTTGTAATCCCCATTTCCTTTTGTAATTTTTACAGTAGCTGTTCCTTCCAGATCAACACTAACTTCACTGCTTTCCAAAACCAGATTGTTATCGTCATCATCACTACATGCTGTAAATACAAATAAGCTTAATGAAAAAGCTAAGAATAAATTAATAATTTTTTTGTTCATTG
>JAISES010000371.1 GCA_031263965.1 Prevotella sp.
GAACAGGCGAAGGCTGATATTTTCGGGGACAATATGATAGATATAGGAAAACTCATTCAGTATATAGAGCCTGAAGCTATTCTGTACGAAATTCTTGCTCCTTACAAATTTAGTCCTGCAACAATTAGGCAAGTCTTTGAATCTTTGATCAGTCAGCCCGGAAAAATATTTTATTCCGGGACACATAAGCTGGTTAAGGACAGGGAGGCTTTCATCTTGAAAAAGAGGAATAATATATCTGTGGAAAGTTTTACTATCCATCAGGAAGATTCATTTATCGCATACCCTTTGAAAATGAATGTAGAGGTAATCAAGAAAGAGGCTTCCTTCGGGATAGAGAAAAACAGCAACATTTTGTATGCGGATAAAAATAAGGTACAATATCCGTTGACTATTCGCCGATGGCATCGGGGGGACTGGTTTATACCATTTGGGATGAAAGGGAAGAAAAAAATAAGTGATTACTTTACCGATCAGAAATACAGCCTCTTTGACAAGGAAAAAGCTTGGTTATTATGCTCCGGCGACGATATTGTCTGGATTATAGGTAAACGGTCTGATGACCGGTTTAAAGTGGATAGTTCTACAACTGAGGTGTTCAAAATACAATTAACGGAGAATTAAGAAACTGTTTCTTAAACAGTTTCTGTAGATATTTCAAAAAAATGATGAATATATCAAAAGATAAAGTAAGAAAAGAGATAGCTTTTCTAAAGAAGCAATACAGCACGAAAGATTTACAGTTACGTTCCGAAGAAGTTTTATCCACATTGGAGATAACAGGAGTCTTTCAGGAGGCCAAAACTATTTTCGTATACACTAGCCTCGGGGATGAAGTTCAAACTCAAGGCTTTATAGAGAAATGGAAAGACGAAAAGAACTTTTATCTTCCTGTTGTAATTAAGGATGATATTGTATTCAGGGCGTATACTTCATCTACCAAGTTTCAGAAATCTTCATTTAATATATTAGAACCCATCGGTACAGATTATACCGGTTTCAAAAAAGTCGACCTGATTATCGTACCGGGTGTCGCTTTCGATCGCAATATGAATAGATTGGGACGCGGCAAAGGCTACTACGATCGCTTCCTATCCAAGATTTCCGCTCCAAAAACCGGAATATGTTTTGATTTTCAACTATTGGATAAAATACCGGTAGAATCTACAGACATAAAAATGGACTATGTAGTTTCTGAAAATGAACTGATCTGGAAATAATAAACTATCTATTGAAGATTCATCTTCTGTGAAAAGTTAAAAAAGACACAACTATAAACTCCCGATAAATGCAGATAAATAAAAATATTATCTTTGCGAGAAATATGAAAGGAACTTATCTGTTACAAGTCTGAATATGTCTGTAATAATTAAAGAAATTAAAGAAAATGACAAATCCTTAAAAAAGGCTTTTGTGAAATTTCCCATAAAGGATCTATATAAAAACTCTCCTTATTATGTTCCTTCCCTTATTCTGGATGAACTAAATGCTTTAGATACAAAAAAGAATCCGGCTTTCGATTTTTGTGAAATGCAATTGTTCTTAGCATACAGGAATAATAAAATAGCCGGTAGAATAGGAGCTATTATCAATCATAAAGCGAATGATGTATGGAACAAAAAGCAAGGACGTTTTACCTTTGTCGATTTTATTGATGACAATGAAGTTGTAGATGCCTTGTTCGATGCCGCAGAAAAATGGTTGAAAGACAGAGGTATGGAGACGATAACCGGTCCGCTCGGCTTTACCGACCTCGATCCCGAAGGATTATTGATAGAGGGATTTGACAAGGTATCCACTATGGCCACCAAATACAGCTATCCGTACTATGTGACTCAAATAGAACGATTGGGTTTTGTTAAAGACGCCGATTGGCGGGAATTTCGCATACCCGTTCCGGCCGGAATTCCGGAAAGGCATCAGCGTATAGCAAATATGATTGCTCAACGTTACGGATTAAAGCTGCTTAAATTTCAAAGTTTAAAACAAATCACGCCATATATAACCAAACTATTTAACTGCCTGAACGAAGCATACAAGCCTCTATACGGTTTTTCGTCCCTTACGCGGCGACAGATCGACCATTATGTGAAGATATACGTACCGCTTTTGAGATGGGATATTGTACAGATAATTATAAAAGAAGAGACAGACGAAGTTGTTGGTTTTGGTGTTTCAATGCCTAGCCTGTCCGAAGCATTAATCAAGTCCCGTGGTAAATTATTCCCATTTGGATGGTTTCATTTTATAAAAGCATTGAAAAGCAAAAAAAATAAAGTCGTAGACTTAATGATTATGGGCATACTGCCCGAATATCAAGGAAAAGGTCTGAACGCAATGATCTTCTGCGACTTCATCCCTTCGGCGCATAAATCCGGCTTTAGTTTTGCCGAATCTAATCCCGAACTTGAAATGAATAATAAAATGGTTTCTTTATGGGATGGTTTCGATGCCGAAAATCATAAAGCACGCAGAGCATATATCAAAGAAATAAAGAAATAAAAGAGGAGGGTGTCTCAAAAGCCTGTCAATTCCGTGCCTGACACAGGATACTCCGAAAATTAATCACTGCCTATCAGTGGATTGTGGGTCAAGTCCGCAATGACGGGAGTAATTGACCCTATAAACATGTCATTAATTTTATTGATTACTTAAAATAATATTTTCGCTAAAATTTAAGAAACTGTTTCTGATATACAAATTAAACTTTTAGCAGATAAATTTGTTCATAGTTACAAGTAAATAATTATCTTTACAGCGAAATCTTAGGGGTGCCTTAATAGAACGGGCTGAGATCATACCCATATACCTGATCCGGATAATACCGGCGTAGGGAGTAGAAATTATGCTTTTGCGCGCACGCATATTTTAAACTTCGGGAAATAATCTTATCAAAAACCCCTTTTTTGTTTAACATCAGGACATACGTTTTGGTATGTTCAAAAAATGGTATTTTAAATGAAAAAGGTACTTATTACTTTATCCGCTATCTTATTGACCGGCGGATTGAATGCTCAGCAGGCTGATAGCCTGAAAGTTGTCAGGCTCGATGCCGTAGTTGTCTCCGCTACGCGTGTGTCTAATGATGCGCCGGTGGCTGTATCTAACCTGAATGAAGGCGAAATAAAACAAGAAAACGCAACAAAAAACATTCCGGCTTTACTCCAGGCTTTGCCGTCAGTCGTTTCCTACACTGAGGGCGGAACGGCTGTTGGTAACACATCGTTCCGTATTCGTGGAACAGATGCCAACCGCATTAATATCACATTAAACGGTATGCCGTTAAATAACCCTGAAAGTCAGGAAGTATATTGGGTGAACTTGCCTGATTTATCAAATTCTCTGCAAAGTATACAGGTGCAACGGGGAGTAGGGACGTCTACCAACGGAACAGCCTCGTTTGGCGCCAGTATATCTATGCAGACACAGGGAGGCAGAGCAAAACCATATGCCGATTTGTCGACGGCATACGGACAGTATAATACTCTTTTGCTGTCGGGCGCTGCCGGAACAGGCATTATGAAGAATGGCCTGTCTGTTGATGCACGTTACTCATATGTGAAGAGCGACGGGTACATACGTAATGGAAAAGTAGATCACCGGAATCTGTATGCAGCTGTATCTCATTATACGGATAAACAACTTATCCGCCTGGTTTATATGGATGGTGTGCAACATACCGGAATTACGTGGGAGGGTATAGACCCGGGCAAGGTGGATGCAGACAGGAGATATAACCCTGCCGGAGAGTATACTGATGATAAAGACAATACGCGTTATTATGATAATGAGACTGACAATTATTACTCAAATATCGGACAATTACTGTATACACGTTATTTGTCGCATCGTTTGACTTTGAATGCAAACCTGAGTTATAATCATGGTTACGGGTATTATGAAAATTATAAGACAGGCCGGAAGTTTGCGAATTACGGACTTGAAAGCCAAGTGGTCGATGGCGTTACGTACAAGAAGTCTGATATTATTCTTCGCAAACAGATGATGAATGACTTGTATGCAGGAGGTCTGAACCTGAAGTATGACAGAAATGAATTTGCTGTGACTTTGGGTGGTATGTACAATTATTATGATGGAGATCATTATGGAAGATTGCTTTGGGTGGAATATAACCAAAATATTCCGGCGGGATACGAGTGGAACCGGAATTCGGCTGTAAAACAAGATGCTAACATTTACCTGAAAACAGAATACCGTCCGTTAGATAACTTATCTTTGTTCGCGGAAGTGCAAGACCGTTATATCGATTATCGTATGAAGGGGCTGGATGACGACCGCGTAGATCTGACAAATAAGAATTATTACAATTTTATAAATCCCAAGGTCGGGGCATCGCTCCGTTTTGCTGATTACAATGAACTCTATGCATCATTTGGCATATCCAACAGGGAGCCGCTTCGTTCCGACCTGAAAGAATCTCTGAAAGGAGGGAGCACGCGGGATATAACATCCGAACGTCTGTACGATTACGAATTCGGTTATAAATACACGAATTCGGTATTTGCTTTCAGTGCAAATATCTATTACATGAAATATAAAGATCAG
>JAISES010000372.1 GCA_031263965.1 Prevotella sp.
ACACTTTCTTTCTTTTGTTTTCCAAACCCAACCACAACAACTTCATCAAGCATTTTCTGGTCTTCCTGCATGACAATACGTAAATCCTGTTGGTTAGAGGCAACAATCTCCTGTTCGATATACCCGATGTATTTAAACACAAGCGTTGCACCGGATGTGACGGATATGGAAAACTTACCGTCCGCATCGGTCATAACACCTGTCGAAGTCCCTTTGATAGAGACGCTAACGCCAACTAACGGTTCCCCGTCCTTGTCGAGCACTTGCCCCGTGATTTTTATGCTGGCGACTCGCTGTTGCGGTATGACATTCCTTTTTACCACCGTTATCTGGCGGTCGTTAATCGTGTATTCCAAGCCTGTTTTCGAGGAAAGCTCCTTCAGTATATCTTCAACTTTCTTCCCGTCCGTATCGATGGATACTTTCTTATCCAACTCGGACAGGAGCTCTTTTGAATATAAAATGACAAAATTACTGTTCCGTTCGATATAACTAAACACATCTTTAACTGTCTGCTCCGCCTGTACCTCATTTGCTTCGCGGGAAGCCCTCGCATGCAAGGGAAACAGGACACACTCTGCCATTAGCAAAAAAATGCTAAGAATAAATAAAGAGAGATAAAATACACCTTCTCCTGTCTTTTTTTTCATACTTTCATTAGTGATTTTTGTTATTAATCTTTTTATTTGACTGAAATCATTCCGGTTGGGCAATATTGCGAGTATTGTCCAACCTTTTTTTTAAGGGTCACATCTTTTTCTTTATCTCCATTTTTCTTTTAATTTAAGGTTAATCATTCTGTTAATTATTTATCATCCGTATAGATAATATCATTTTTTGTGTCTCGTGTTGCGGAAAGCGCCTGCCTGATAGTTTCCAATATTTTATTCAAATCATCGTTCAGGAACAGCTTGCCGTAGATCGGCTCATTTTCTACCACCGGTGCGCAATGAACCTGCGCCCCGTAATATTCAGACAAATACCTGAGTACTTCCTTTAGCGGCCTGCCGTCCAGTATCCATACGCCGTTCACCCATGCGGTATAATCCAGCGCATTCACCTTTTCTTTTTTCATAATGCCCGCCTCAGTCAGTTCTACCCGTTCGTTCGGCAGCATCCTTATATGCCGGTCCAGCCGGTCTTTCACATCCACCGCGCCATCCACCAACACAACCGATGTCACGGAACCGCCTTTATAAGCGGATACATTGAACGTAGTACCGAGCACTTCCACATCAAGGGATGATGTGCTGACAATGAAGGGCCGTGTTTTATCATGAGCCACCTGCAGATACACCTCGCCTTCCACAAAGATTTTTCTGTTTTTCCCTTTCCCGAACGAGCGCGGATAAACTACTCTGGTACCCGAATTTATCCATATCTTGCTGTTATCGGCAAGCATGATCATGGAACGCCTGCCTTTGGGTACGATGATCTGGTTATATTCCTCTTCCTTGCTTTCCCCGTCCGGCTCAGCCAGCTTTTCCGAATTGACCTGCACCTGCCCTGTCGCCGAATACGCTACCTGTGAATTATCAGCTATTTGCATCTCCCGTTTATCCGAAACGACCAGTGTTACTTCTTTTACCTCGTTTGCAGGAGCATTCGCCTGCATATATTGTTCCATTTCCTGCACATCGCGGTTCCCTTCATCCTTCAAAAAGAAGATAATACTTGCCACGAGAATAACCGATGCCGCCACGCTCCAGGCCCATACAGGAATAAAAGCCCGTTGCCGGCGATAGATGCAAGGCTTGCCCGTATCTCTGTTTCCGTTTATCTTTTGCAAGGTTTTGACCCATACATCCTCTGTATCCGTCTTTTCCGGACGGCATTCGTCCCATAAGAAAACCAACTTCCTAAACCCGTCTTCTTCCATCTCCGGTTTGGAAACGCTTCCATCTTCCAGACACGCAGAACGGCTATCCAGATAAGATGCTAACAACTCGTATTTCTTTTTCTCCTCTTTATTATTTTCCATTTAAACAAAATACCATATAACTACTATATTTATATAAACGCAATTTTGATCTAAATCTCCTATTCGCAGATGATTTTTTTTCAAATTATTTTCTCAGGGCTTCCGAGATTAGCCACAATGCCTTAGATATGTGTATGTTGATTGTTTTAACGGAAATACCTAGCATGTCCGCAATCTCTTTATAAGGTAATTTTTCTATTTTGGCCAGGATGAAAACCTGCCTGCATCTGGGTGGGAGACTCCTGACGATACGGTTGATCCGCTCCATTTCTTCCCTGCTGATTATCTGTTCATCGGGAGTTTGCAGGTTACCCTGCACAGCAAAATCGTCCGCTTCTTCCCATGAAACGGCACGGCCCGGACGTCCTTTTTTCCGCAAATAAGAAATAGCTTTATTGTGGGTAACGGTTACCAACCATGCTTTCAAATGGAGTATTTTATCTATTTTGTCCCTGTTGCGCCACACTTCAAGGAATACATCGCTCACTATTTCCTCCGCCTCTTCCCTGGACAGGGCAAAACACTGGACATAATAAAACAAATCATCCGAGTGGAATTCTACAAAACATTTAAATAAAGACTCATCCATACGAATGCTTTTCAGTTAATTAGATTATCTTTTACCTTTTAACTTTATGTCGATATTAACAAGACAGGCAACAAAATATATAGCTGTCTAACACTTGCCTGATATTTCATAAGGCACAGAAAAATATACCGAAAGTAACTGTTTTCTTTGTAATATATAGCACATAAAACTTCTTTTTAACACTCGAAGATAACGATTTTTGTTTAATCCCGTGTGGCAACCCCTATATATATTACTGAATATCAATTTTATGATATTTTTCAGGGAATTCTATTTAGACTGTGGGTTTTTGTTTTAGGATACTTTTCCTTGTGCCGGGAAAAGAATCCTCTATTTGCTGAAATATGAAAAGAAAGGATTCAATAGTTTTCCCTCACAAATAATATTTTATAATTACCCGTATTTATACCTAAATTGATTTTTGTAAGTCACACAAGCGATTAGCAGCCTGTCGAAAAGGTTTTGACCGAAGTATCTGCGATTGAATTTGTAGCAAAACTCATTGAGATAGTTCTGTAGATATCCGGGACCAATGTCATGATGTATATCCAACAACAACCT
>JAISES010000386.1 GCA_031263965.1 Prevotella sp.
CCTGCAATTCTTTGAAAATATAGAACAATATAAACCTGAGTTAGAGACGCTGTTGACGCTCAATTTTAGATTGGCTAAGTCGCAATCCAATTTTGTTTGAGTATAAATTTTATAGTAAATATTTTTCGCTAAAATTTAAACAGTTTCTTAATCCATTATTTTGAAATACTTTCGCAGGGATTGATAATTACTATTATGAATGCTATAGAATTACTGAAAAACAAGGGGTTGAAAAAAACGGCCCAACGTATTATGCTGATCAATATTTTGCAGAAAGCATCTATTGCATTAACTGAAAGTGATATTAAGGCCGAAATGGGTGATCTTTACGATCGTATCACTTTTTATCGTACTGTCCAAACCCTTCTTGATGCAGATATAATTCATCGGATTGCGGTTAATAATGTAATAGTAAAATATGCATTGAACGCTTTGCATATTCCAAAGCCTGAAATGAATCATGCTCACTTTTTTTGTAAAAATTGCCATTCTGTAATATGCATCGGAGATACACCTTCGGTAGAATACAAGTTGCCGGAATATTTTTCTGTTGATGAATGTGAAATACTAATAAAAGGTATTTGCGCCAATTGCCGGAATACTAAGAAACTGTTTTGAATTTTAGCGAAAAAGATTTCTCAGCAATTTCTAAATATTACCGAATTTTCCAATAACAATAGAGGGTGTGTCAAAAGCCTGTCATTTCGTGTCTGACACTGAATCTTCGAAAAAAAAGACCTTTTGGCACACCCTCTTATTATCAACCGTTTAAGTATCGTTTTATTGCTCGGGATTTCCACTATGGGCTATTGCATCTACAACAGCTACAATAGTCAAATTAATAATATCCCGCACCGAACTTTCTATATCCGTAAAATGCACAGCTTTACGTAACCCCATCTGTATCGGGCCAATGCTCTCTCCTGCAATACCCAGTTCTATAAGCAGTTTACTGGATATATTAGCCGAACTGAGGTTTGGAAATATCAATGTATTCACATCTTTACCTTTAATAGAATTGAATGGGAATGCCCGATCTCTAAGATCCTTGTTCATTGCAAAATTCAACTGCATTTCGCCATCTATATTGTATTCCGGATATTTTTCATGGAAGTATTTTATGGCATTTGATATACTTTTCGGACTGCCATCATCATCAGCTCCATAGTTGGAAAAAGATAACATAGCCATAACAGGCTCCGTTGCAAAATACTTAACCGTATCGTGTGAAAGTTTTACTATTTCTTTCAGGACATCTTCTTCTGGCCAGCGGTTTATCAATGTATCTGCGAGGAAATACGGCCCTCTCTTTGTTTGTACAATATGCATAGCTGCAAAATGCTTATACTGGGGCTGCAAGCCAATAACCTCAAGCGCTGTACGCGCAAATTCACGGTAGTGGCTATATATACCGGTGATAACAGCATCGGCGTCTCCTGTTTCTACCATCATCATACCGAAGTAATTGCGGTCGCTCATTTTTTCGAAAGCCTCCTGATAACGGATACCTTCTCTCGACTTATTATCACATAAAATATTAGCATAACGTCTTCGCCGGTCATCTTCACGTATATTTCTGTGATCTATTATTTGAACGCCATTCAGATCTATTCCATTGTCACGGGCAATATTCTTAATCCGGTCTTCGCTTCCCAATAAAACAGGACGACATATACCGTCCTTTTTAGAAAATACAGCCGCTTTAATCATATTTATATGGTTGCCCTCGCAATATACAACACGTTTAGGATCACTTTTAGCCAAGTTTGTCAAACGATGAATCAATTTATTGCTATAACCTAACATTTCAGACAACCTGTTACCGTAGGCTTCCCAATCGTCTATTGTTGTACGTGCCACACCTGTTTCAACGGCAGCTTTTGCCACGGCAACAGATACCGCAGTCAACAACCGGGGATCTAACGGTTTAGGTATAATGTAATCACGTCCAAAAGACAGCCGTTTTATTTCGTATGCCGTATTTATAACATCAGGGACAAGTTCTTTAGCCAAATCGGCTATGGCCCTCGATGCCGCCAGCTTCATTTCTTCATTGATAGAAGTTGCCCTGACATCTAATGCTCCCCTGAATATATAAGGGAAACCAAGTACATTATTCACCTGATTAGGATAGTCGGAACGCCCTGTTGCAAAGATAATATCATCGCGGGAATCCATCGCCTCTTCGTACGATATTTCGGGATTAGGATTAGCCAAAGCAAAGACTATCGGATTTTCGTTCATTTTACGAATCATCTCTTTAGTCAAAACATTCGCGGTAGACAGTCCCAAGAAAATATCCGCTCCTTCAATAGCGTCATCAAGTGTTTTAATATCACTATCTATAGCAAAGTCTTTTTTCGATTCACTAAGGTCTGTGCGCCTTGTGGTCAATACTCCTTTGCTATCGCACATGATAATATTTTCTTTGCGTACACCAAACTTCATATACAAGTTTGTGCAGGCAATGGCCGATGCGCCGGCCCCATTCACTACCAACTTTACATTTGAAATATCTTTGCCGGTAATATCTAACGCATTCAGCAAGGCTGCCGCCGAAATAATGGCTGTTCCATGCTGGTCGTCATGCATGACGGGTATGTCAAGCTCTTCCTTCAGCCTTCTTTCTATTTCGAAACATTCGGGGGCCTTTATATCTTCTAAGTTTATACCACCAAAGGTAGGGGATATAGCTTTTACTGTCTGAATAAATTTTTCAGGGTCTTTTTCATCAACTTCAATATCAAAAACATCGATACCGGCATATATCTTAAACAAAAGTCCTTTTCCTTCCATCACCGGCTTTCCTGCCAGGGCGCCAATATTCCCTAATCCAAGAACAGCAGTTCCATTGGAAATAACAGCTACAAGATTTCCTTTTATTGTATAATCATAAGCTAATTGCGGATCTTTTTCTATTTCAAGGCAAGGCTCTGCAACTCCGGGCGAATAAGCTAATGATAAATCGGTTTGAGTATTGTATGGTTTGGTGGGCACAACCTCTACCTTGCCGGGACGGCCATTCTTATGATATTTTAACGCCGCTTCTTTTGTAATCTTTACCATAATAACTCCAGATATAAAAACGTAAATAATATAATTCAAACATCTCTAAAATCAGGACAAAGTTATGAAAAAGGTTTTTTATCTGAATAGTTTTATACAGAACATTATGGCAATAAAAAACTGTTTTACAACATAATTTATGCGTAAAAAAGCAATAAGCATCTATAATTTCCGAAACATTAACATCAATATGACATTTCACATTAAGTAAAACAGAAATCCCTTCAATTACTTTTTATAATCACACGGGCTCTTTCTATAATAGTATCCGTTCCTTTGGCGATATCCTCATCCGTCATATCGACATCTACATCCGGATCGAGACCGAACTCGGTGTGGTTCTTTTCTGCATCCAATATAGGCGATGCCGAAAAACGTATAGACCATCCATTCGGCAATTCCGATGAGAAAGGCAACCCGCTTCCACCTCCTGTCCTGTCGCCGGCAATTACAACATTAGGAGCATAACGCATGGAATTGACAAAATCATTAGCTGCACTATAACAACTACGGTTAGTCAATAATACCACTTTCTTTTGGAATTTAACACCATCCGATGGTTCTACATATATCTCATATGGTTTTGAAAAATCGTCGTGCCCTTTGCCTGTTTTATGCGTGATATAGCCAACAAGCGTTTTTTGATTAAAGAAATGTGAGGCAAGTTTATCGCTATTGGTAAGCAATCCGCCGCCATTATCCCTTATATCCAGGATAATTCCTTCACAAACAGCCATGCGGTCGAGTACCTGATTGATATTTGCTTCCCCAATACCATCGGAAAAACTACCATAATAAATATATCCTATATTGTCATCCAGTATTTTATATTTTAGCCCTCCGGCAATACCGTAATCGGTTCCAATATAATTTTTTTGTATTTTGGAATCGAAATTATCGGGATAATCTTCAAACCATTTCCAATAGCGGGCAACATTATGATTGGCTACTAAATTAACATGCCCGTCCTGAACCTCAGCCAGCATTTCGCCAAGCACCGTAAATAAGGCATCATTGTCCATACTTTCGCTGATTCGTTCCGAATAACGTGTATGGATTTCGTTCCAATCGATATTCTTATAATTAAAAAAACAGTAATGTTCATCCATTATTTTCCATAATGCTTCAAAATTACCTTTCCTTGTATTGATATACTTGTCTTCCTCAAAACATGAAGTGAAGAGTATGCTGTATAAAAGTATGATAATGAACCTGTATCTCATGAATTTGAATATTAGGATGCTCAAGGTAGTAATAATTCTTTAAACTCATCGAATGTATAGCGATAGTAATTCAAATCGATATGCCCGTCTATACCCGGAATTTCTCCTTTGTGTGAAAATTGCCATATCCTCCAGTTCGTATCATCGGACGGTTCATTATGCAAATCGCACATCCAGATAATATTAGAAGGAAAATTTTTCTTAATATACAGCTTATAACAATCCTTGTTGGTATATATAACAGGATGTACTCCAAAATGCTCATACAATTCGTTCTCAAGCACTTTAAGCTCCTGAATAACCAGACTTACATACTTATCATCTTTGCTATAGGTATTTATTGCCGAATGCTCTACATCTATTGCCGGTATTAAGTCTCCGGCGCTGAATCCGGCTGTTTTCAAAAAATGTTGTGCTTGCTCTTTTCCCGACAGGCCAAAGGTATAAAAGTGATATGAGCCGACTTTAATATTAGACTTCCGCGCCAAATCGTAATTGAACGGATAATTCCGGTCCTGATGATCATTGCCTTCGGTAGCTTTCATATAGGCAAAAGTTATACCTTGTTCCATAACATTATTCCAGTTCAGAACCGGATTGTGATGAGACACATCTATTCCTTTGACAAAATATTTATTAGAATCGAATGTTTCATCTTCGCCAAAATAATCCTTAACTACGAAGAAAGCTGCAATACCCAGGCATAGGGCCAGAGCAGCGATAAAAATATATTTTACTTTCCGGTCAGGTTTCTTTTTTCTTCCAATTTTCTTTCCGACCGGTTTTTTTCTTATCTGCTTAGCCATTAGTCGAAAAGAATAGTTTCAGATAATAGCTTGCCCGAATTATCTTTTGCAGACAAGAGAAGTTCTTTTTCGTCTATTTTCCAGTCGATATTAACAGTCGGGTCGCACCACAGCAATGAAGCTTCATGCGAAGGGGCATAAACATTGTCTACTTTGTAGGAAAAAACAGCTTCCTCGCTTAGCACCAAAAAGCCATGAGCAAACCCTCTCGGTATAAATAGTTGCTTTTTGTTTTCGTCTGTTAATTCTATGGCTAAGTGCTTGCCAAAAGTCGGAGACGATTTTCGCAAATCTACAATTACATCGAGAACGTAGCCTTGCAGTGCACGAACCAGTTTTGCCTGGGCGTAATCCCCTGTCTGATAATGTAACCCTCTCAGTACACCACGCGTTGATTTCGACTCGTTATCCTGTACAAAGTTTACCGTTCCTATATATTGTTCAAAGGCTTCTTTTTTAAATGATTCCATAAAGTACCCTCTTTCGTCGGGAAATACTTTAGGTTCTATTATCCAAACACCCTCTAACTCTTGCTCTGTAAATTTCATATAATTATTAAGAATCTGTTTAAATTTTATCGAAAAATATTAAGTACATGACAAAAAATTGTAATCGTATTATTATCAATGATATGCTTCCCTTTCAGGGCGTTGTCCCCCGTGATGTCATCCTTACCCGTGGCGTTGCCACGGGCTTTGATATATCAG
>JAISES010000452.1 GCA_031263965.1 Prevotella sp.
GAAGAAAAGCGTACTTTTTATTACAAAGACAAAAAGAATGATATTCTGATTGGCTATGCAAACTATTGCGATGATATAGACTATTTCGGTTATATGAAAAAGATGTTGCTGACATTGCATAATATAAAACAGATAGAAAACGAATGCCTGCCGATTCACGGAGCCATGGTAAATATTGTTTTACGCAATGGTACAGAATCCAATATTATCATTATGGGAGATAGCGGAGCCGGCAAGTCTGAAAGCCTGGAAGCCTTCAGGACTCTCAACGAGAGCTATATCCGCCATATGCGTGTTATTTTCGATGATATGGGATACCTGAAAAAAGAAGATGACGGATCAGTAAAAGCATATGGTACGGAAATCGGGGCGTTTGTCAGGGTCGACGATCTTGATCCGGCATATGCTTTTGCTCAATTGGACAGGGGCGTGTATACCAATATGGATAAAGTAAATGCCCGCGTAACAATCCCAATATCCACCTATGAAATAATTTCGAGAGGATATCCTGTCGACTATTTTTTATATGCAAATAACTATAATGAGGCCGATAAAAAAATCCTTATATACGACGACCTTGATAAAGCAATCGCCATATTCGAAGACGGGGCCCGTAGGGCTAAAGGTACAACAACCGAGACAGGACTGGTAAAATCATATTTTGCCAACCCGTTTGGACCGGTGCAGGAGCGCGAAGCTACAGAAAAGCTTGTAAGGTCTTATTTTAAAGATATGAAGGATGCCGGAATAAAAATTGGCGAAATACATACTTCGCTGGCTATCGACGGACGTGCAAAAGACGGTCCGCGAGAGGCTGCCGAAGAGCTCTTTACTCTAATAAATGAATAATAATAAAATAGAGCCTTACAAATAAGTGAGGCTCTATTATCTGTAAATCTCAAATTCTGAAAAATACATAAAATTACCGGTTCTAAGCTATTTCTTTTTATATTTGCATATACTCTTTTGACATTAAAATGGATCTGATTAAACAACGTATCGAGGCTCTCAGGGAAGAACTGAATAAACATAATTACGATTATTACGTATTATCCGCACCAACTATCTCCGACTTCGAGTTTGATAAAAAGTTAAAAGAGTTATCCATATTGGAAATTCAGAATCCCGGATATTTTGATCCGAACTCGCCTACACAACGAGTAGGGAGCGATATCAATAAATCATTCAGGCAAGTTATTCATAAATACCCGATGCTTTCTTTAGGAAATACATATACTAAAGAAGAGCTTACCGATTTTTACAACCGGATAAGAAAAGGACTGAATGATGATTTTGAAATAGTATGCGAATTAAAATATGACGGGACTTCCATATCACTCACATATGCGAATGGAAAATTGACACAGGCCGTAACCCGCGGCGATGGCGTTCAGGGTGACGATGTTACGGCAAATGTGCGCACAATCCGCAGTATTCCTCTGAGCCTGAGAGGTTCGGATTTCCCGTCGGAGTTTGAGATCAGGGGAGAGATATTGATGCCTTGGTCTGTTTTCGATGAACTGAACAGGGAAAGAGCAGAGCAGGAAGAAGCGCTCTTTGCCAATCCCCGTAATGCAGCATCGGGAACATTGAAACAGCAAGACTCGAAAATAGTCGCTTCACGAAAACTGGATTCTTACTTATATTACATGTTAGGTGAAAATCTGCCGGCCGATGGGCACTACGAAAACCTGATGAAGGCCAGGGAGTGGGGCTTTAAAATATCCGGTGCCACAAAAAAATGTAAAACATTGGACGAAATCTTTGACTACATAAACTATTGGGACATAGAAAGGAAAAATCTGCCGGTGGCTACCGACGGCATCGTACTGAAAGTAAATTCGCTTGCCCAACAACGGAATCTGGGCTATACTTCCAAGTTTCCCCGCTGGGCTATCTCTTTTAAATTTCAGGCGGAGCAAGCCGTTACAACATTGGAATCCGTATCATATCAAGTGGGTAGAACCGGAGCTGTGACACCTGTAGCTAATCTGACGCCTGTCAAGTTGTCGGGCACAACGGTAAAAAGAGCTTCGCTTTATAATGAAGATTATATAAACTCATTAGATCTGCATATCAACGATCAGGTATATGTAGAGAAGGGTGGGGAGATTATACCTAAAATAACGAATGTAGATACCTCCAAACGTAATATTTTTGATCAGAAAGTCGTCTTTGTTAAAGATTGTCCTGAGTGCGGTACGCCGTTGGTCAAAGATGAGGGTGAGGCCATCTACTACTGCCCCAATGATACATCATGTCCTCCACAGGTGAAAGGCCGTATAGAGCATTTCTGTACTCGCAAAGCGATGAATATTACGTGCGGATCGGAGACCGTAGAGCTTTTATATAAGGCCAATCTGGTAAAAAATGTTGCAGATTTATATATGCTTGATTGGCAAACGGTTTCCCGTTTGGAGCGATGGGCGGAAAAGAGCGCCAGAAATCTGATAGAAAGTATCCACAATTCCGTCTCTGTACCATACGAAAGGGTATTGTATGCACTAGGAATTCGTTATGTCGGTGAAACTGTCGCTAAAAAACTGGCCAGGGCATTTACCGGTATAGACAAACTTATCGCTGCATCTGTTGAAGATTTGATACAAGTCGATGAAATAGGTGACAGGATAGCACAAAGCATTGTCGGATATTTCAGTATCGAAAGCAATATAGAAGTTGTAAATAAACTGCGTGAATCCGGCGTTCAATTTGAGTTAAGCGAAACAATAACATCCCTGCAAACCGATAAGTTGAAAGGTCTGTCCATTGTTATAAGCGGTACATTCGGGAAGCATTCCCGCGATGAATATAAAGCTATGATAGAACAGAACGGAGGAAAAAACAGCGGCTCTATCTCGGCAAAAACAAGCTATGTATTGGCGGGTGATAATATGGGCCCTGCGAAATTAGAAAAAGCAAAAAGCTTAGGTATAACAATCATTGGCGAAGACGATTTGCTGGAAATGCTTAAATAATGACAAAATATCTGGACAATACATTCGATTTTGGGAGGAATAAAATTAAGTGTTCCGTATGTCTTGATTGATGCTATAAAGAAATAAACTTTTTAATAACCTAGAACAATAAAAAATTAACCATGGAATTAAAGACAATTCAAGAAAAATTTAAATCCTTGTATGGGACAGAAGGCGTTGTATATACTTCGCCGGGACGTATTAACCTGATTGGAGAACACACCGATTACAATGGCGGCTTCGTATTGCCGGGAGCAATAGATAAGGCTATGTATTGTGAAATCAAACCTAACGGAACAGATAAAGTCAGTGCTTTTGCTCTCGATCTGGAAGAGTCTGCCGAGTTTGCTTTGGGCGAAAATGATCTTCCGGCAAAACAATGGGCTAAGTACATTTACGGAGTCTGTCGCGAAATAATCAAGAAAGGTAAATCTGTACCGGGATTCGATTGCGTATTTGCAGGAGATGTGCCTCTTGGTGCAGGAATGTCTTCTTCTGCTGCCCTGGAAAGCTGTTTCGGCTTTGCGATCAACGACACTTATAACTTAGGGTTGGATCGCTTCGAACTGGCTTTGATAGGTCAGGCTACCGAGCATAATTATGTAGGAGTGAAGTGTGGTATTATGGATCAATTTGCATCTTGCTTTGGCAAAGAAGGTTCGTTGATCCGCTTAGACTGCCGTTCTTTAGAATATCAATATGTACCGTTCAGCCCAGCCGGCTATCGTTTGGTTTTGGTAAACACATGTGTTTCTCACAATCTGGCGGAAGGAGCTTATAACAAACGCCGCCATTCGTGTGAAAATGTGGCGGCAGCCATCAGGAAACGTCATCCGGAAGTGGAATTACTTCGCGATGCTAACCTTGATATGCTAAAAGAGGTAGCGAATGAAGTAAGCGCTGAAGACTATATACGTGCGGAATTTGTAATAGAAGAAATACAACGTTTGCTTGATGCTTGCGATGCACTGGAACTAGGCGACTACGAAACAGTAGGTAAAAAAATGTACGAAACGCACATAGGACTAAGCCGCAAATATGAAGTTAGCTGCGAGGAACTGGATTTTCTGAACGATATAGCCCGCGAATGCGGAGTGTCAGGATCCCGCGTAATGGGAGGTGGCTTTGGCGGTTGCACAATCAACCTTGTGAAAAACGAATTATATGACGGGTTTATCAAACGGGCAACAGAGAGCTACGAACAGAAATTTAAGATCAAACCGAAAGTATATGATGTTATAATTAAAGACGGAGCCCGAAAACTATAAAAAAAAAGAATAAAGAATATGGCAGAATTTATTTTCTGAAAGAGAAATAAAATAATAATGATATTTATAAAATATTAAGTTCCATCTATGTTTGATTTTTTGACAAAAAGGAAAATAGATTCTGCCTTTAGAAATAATAAAAGAAAGCATACCCTGAAGAACATAGAGGGTATGCATAATGTACTGATATTCTTTTCATATGCCGATTGGAAGGCAGTCAGTCAGATTGCTCTGGACTTGGAACAAAAAGGGAAGAAAGTTGTTTTATGGACAATCTATCCACAGAAAAAGGATATTGACAGTACTATTTTTCCTATCAACGTCAGGGTTATCCGGCAAGATGAAATATCATTTCTGAAAATATTATCATCCACGGTGATAGATGAATTTAAATCTTTGTCGTATGATACTCTGATTGACTTAACCACAACACAGAGCGATGCATTTACCTACCTTTTAGCACAAAATACTTCCGGATTCTGCATCGGTATATCCGAACCGGATCGAAAAACATATGATTTTATTATCCTAAAAAAGGAAAATGAAACATTAAGAGAAACTTACGATCAAATAAAATTTTACTTGAACAATGTACGTTAGGGTATAAATTAATTCGTAATTTTGCACAAATATCTTTCTGAAAGCTTGAACTTTTTCATATGTCCAGAATAAATCTAAGAGGAATGGGAGTTGCTCTTATAACTCCTTTCAAAAATGATGAAAGTGTCGATTACGATGCTTTGTCCAGACTCATTGATTATCAACTACAAAACGGGACTGACTATTTGGTTGTGTTGGGTACTACAGCCGAAACGCCAACTCTGACTGAATATGAGAAGAAAAAGATCGTAGAATTGGTAGTCAGCAGAGTGAATGGGCAGATTCCGGTCATAATAGGAGAGGGCGGCAATAATACCCGTGCAATCGTAGACAAACTGAAAAAGAATGATTATGCAGGAATCGACGGGATACTCTCCGTTGTGCCATATTACAATAAACCGTCACAGGAAGGTATATATCAACACTATAAGGCTATATCGGAAGCGTCTTCATTGCCTGTTATATCGTATAATGTACCGGGACGGACAGGTGTAAATATGACTCCGGATACGACATTACGTATTGCAAATGATTTCGCTAATATTGTTGCCGTAAAAGAAGCTTCGGGCAATATGACTCAGATGGATGAGATAATCAAGCGAAAACCCGAACATTTCGAGGTTATCTCGGGAGACGATGGGGTTACTTTTCCATTGATTACATTAGGAGCCATAGGTGTTATATCGGTTATTGGAAATGCTTTTCCCAAAGAGTTTAGCCGTATGACGCGTTTAGCTTTGGAGGGAGATTATGCCAGCGCACTTACTATCCATCACAGTTTCAATGAATTATTTAACCTTTTGTTTGTGGATGGGAATCCGGCAGGCGTTAAATGTATGCTGAATATGATGGGCTATATAGAAAACAAACTTCGCCTGCCTTTGGTGCCGACACGCATCACCACATATGAACAGATAAGAAACGTTTTGATAGAACTGAACATAAAGTGCTGATAAGATTTGTGGCAAAAAGATGAGCCAGCCTGTTTTATAGGACGACTCATCTACATGATAATAATGTTTCAGAAACTGTTTAAATTTTACAGCAAATCTTTTTTATAGTTATTTTCAGATGGATTTTTTTCTTTTTGCTTGCAGGTTTAACTTAATGACATTGCGGATCGGCTATCCGGCACAGCCTTGACTTTTTCGTCATTGCGAGGGTTTACCCGAAGCAATCCGGCTGTATTTTTCGGGCAGCCACAAAGGGCTGCCCCTACCGCTAACTGGCCGATTTCCGGATTGCTCCGTCGTTGCACACTTCGCAATGGCGGGAGTAACTGATAATCAGTACCTATAATAATATTTTTCGCTAAAATTTAAACAGTTTCTCATAGAAATCTTCTCTTATAGGACTGAATACATCTATTAAAATTCCTTCTTCGAGGCAAACACATCCATGCAAAATGTTGGGTTCGGTATAAAATCCGTCTCCGGCTTGCAATATTTTAGTTTCGTCTCCAATAGTCATTTCAAATTTGCCGGATACTACATAAGTAGTTTGTACATGCGCATGTTGATGCTTGTAACCGGTAGCTCCTTTTTCGAACATAACTTTTACCATCATTATGTTGTTATCGTAGCCTACGAATTGACGGGTAATTCCGTCTCCGGCGGTATATATTTTCTCCTGGCCGGCTATAAAGAATGGTTTACTTTGTACTTTTTTCATGATTTTGATATAGAAGTCATCTTGACTTTTTACTATTTGCTACTAATTTTTGTAAATGCCCTTTTTGTCATTTTGAACGGAGTGAATTGCAAATCGCTGAAGCGAAGGCGAAGCAAATATCTCCTGGAAAACCAGATCCTTCGTTCCTCAGGATGACAAAAGAGCTGAATTATAAAAAGTCAAGACGACTTCATTTATTTTATAAAAATTAAATTTAGATAGGTATCCGAATAAAATCGTGTTAAAAAAAACTTTTAACACACTCTCAGTTTCTCAAACAGCACCTTGCTATTTTAACTCAAATAAATCTCTCAACTCATTATTATTAAGGTTACCGATCCAGTTTTCGCCGGTAGAAACAGTCATGTCGGCCAATGCCTTCTTGCCTTGTATCATTTCGTTAATCCGTTCCTCAAACGTACCCTTGGTTATAAAACGGTGTACCATCACATTGCTTTTCTGTCCGATTCTGTAAGCTCTGTCGGTGGCTTGCGCTTCAACGGCCGGATTCCACCACAGATCGTAATGGATAACATGGTTGGCGGCTGTCAGGTTCAGTCCTGTGCCGGCAGCCTTCAGCGAAAGGATAAACATTTTATCCGCCCTGTTGTCTTGGAACCGATCTACCATTTCTTTCCGCTGCTTCAATGAACATCCGCCATGATAAAACATCGGCGTTTCTCCGTAACGTTCGGAAATAAACCGGACCAGCAAATTTCCCATTTCAGAGAACTGGGTGAATATCAGTACCTTTTCGTTTGATTCGTTGATGTTGTCGAGCTTCTCGAAGAGCAAGTCCATTTTGCCTGACAGAGAAGCATCCATAATTTTGTTTTTCAAAAACTGGGTAGGATGGTTGCATATCTGCTTCAGAGCCAGTATCATCTGCAATACCAATCCCTGCCTTACAAACAGCGATTTGTGATCTACCCCTTCTATTCCTTCTATGGCGATCATAGCTTCATGCAATGTCTTCTGGTACAGTACAGCCTGTTCTTTGGCCAGATATCCGAAGCTGTCTATCTCTATTTTATCGGGCAAGTCACTGATAATCGATTTGTCTGATTTCAGGCGGCGCATCATGAACGGGCCTGTTACCTTTTTGAGTTTATTGGCTGCATCCAGGTCGTTCCTGCTTTGTATGGGATTGCCATATTCTTCCCTGAATTCGTTCAGGTTTCCGAGAAGTCCCTTGTTGGCAAAATCCATGATACTCCACAGTTCGCTCAGCCGGTTTTCGACAGGCGTGCCGCTCATAGCTATGCATGTATTGGCCTTGATGTTTTTAATGGCTTTGCTTTGGGCAGTATCCTGGTTTTTGATGTTTTGCGCTTCATCGATAACGATTACCTGCCATTTTCTTTTTTTGAGAATATCGACATCACTGCGCGCAACGCCGTAGGAGGTAAGCAGAATGTCGAATCCGGCATCATTATCCGGTTTCCTGTTTGTACCGTGATAGAGCATAACATTCAGGGACGGGGCAAATTTTTCAAATTCGGCGATCCAGTTAGCCAGCAGTCCGGTAGGAGCTACGATCAAGGCTTTTTCTTTGTCGCTTATTGCATTTTCCTCTTTATATTTGAGTAAGGTAGTTATTACCTGCAATGTTTTACCCAACCCCATATCGTCGGCTATCACACTGCCAAAACCTATTTGGGAATTGCGGTACATCCATGCGAAGCCACGTTCCTGATAAGGGCGAAGGTTGGCTTTAAGCTTTTCAGGCAAAGGTACTTCCGGATTTTGGGTTAACCGGCGGATCATATCTTTCACCTCATCGTCCATGGAAATGCAGGCCCCATTATATTCGTTGCTGAGTACTGTTTTGAGTATTTCGAGCGGAGACAGGCTTTTGGTCGAGTTGAATTGCTTATGCAATTTTTCCAGGTCGGAGGAAGATACATAAATGTAATTCGTCTTGTATTTGATGAGTTCGCCACTGCTTTTCATCAATCCGGCAAACTCTGTTTCGTTCATCAGCGTATCGCCCAGGGCCACCTGCCAATCATAATCGAGCAGGCTGTCGAGCCGTATGAAACTCTTTCCGGTATTGGTTTTCGATTTAATACGTACACTGGCTTTGGGCCTCAATATATTCTGCAACGATTTGGGAAGCAGGACGTCTATATTCAGTAGTTTTATAGCCGGAATGGCTTGCATAAGAAATGGGACAAAGCTATGGCTGTCAAGTACAATTTCGGTTTCACACCGGCTGTTCACATATTCATCGATAAGAGGGATGAAATGGCTTAGATGTGCCAACGACTGCAATATGCCGAACCGCTTTTTTTCGTGTTGCCTTTGTGTTAATATATCGCGCAACGGGGTTCTTTTGCTTTTCGGGGATTCACTGGCTTCTATGTCTATATTTATGCGGAACCGTCCGTCCGGTAATTCATCTACTATAATGACGGGGTGGAACTCGTTCTGTGTTATGTAGTAGCGTTGCAGCCAGGCATTGATCCCTCCAGGCAGAGCTTCTTCGCCCGGATTGCGAAAGGGGTAGGACTGCCCATTGAAAAACAGGTCGAGAAATATGTCATTTGTCCTGTTTTCGGAGAATGAGGGAATAAGCGCCGACAAAAACAGGGATATAAAGGTGGATATTCCGGCGACCGGTATTTCCGCATTGCTTGCACCGGAAAGTCCGGCAAACACTTTGTAAAGTTGCAGAGTCAGTTGCTCCACTTCCTTGCTTATCGTAGCCGGAAGCCATCTTACATGATACAATTTGTTGTCGAGCCTGACTATCCGCGGTATGACGGCTCCGTTAGCAATTAGGTTTACGCACATTTGCAGCAGGATACATAAGGCCTCGACACATGGCTGATAGCCGGATGAGATATTGAGAGGTATTTTTCCCAATTCGCTTATTACCTGCG
>JAISES010000182.1 GCA_031263965.1 Prevotella sp.
ATAAGGCTTATAGGTATCCCAATTGTCCTTAAGGTATCTGTATACCTCTTTCAATTGTTCTTTCATATCCACAGAAGCAACTTCCAGCTTCGGGTAAACGGAAACGGATTTAGCCATACCTGAGCTTTCATCCATCTCTCCCAGTGTCGTTGTCTGTGTCTGCGCCGTTATGGACGCCATGATATATACATAATTAGCTACCGGCGAAAAGCTGTAGATATTTCCTTTCCTGTATATGACGTCTTTTAAGTCGTTCCATATAACAGGCACAGGAACAATTAATAGCCCTTCAAGGAAATTTCTATACAATTCTTTTCCCAGAAGCTTGTCCATAAACCCCGGCTCATACTTTTCAATAAAGTAATTCAACGAATATTCTCCGGTAGCCTGAATAGCCAGTTCAACCCCAACCGCCCCGCAATGGTATTTCATTTGGGGCAGTTCGAGTATTCCTGTGAAGTATGTATTATCAAGGAGTGTCATTTTTACGCTTTTTCGGCCACTTTTCGAGCAATCAGCTTTTTAGCCAGCTCCGGATGGACAGAATAAACGGTTCCGGGCTTCAGGTATTTTGCACCGCTGACAGCCTTTATGTTCACGCGGTCGGAGTAAATAATCTTTTTCCCCGCGGGGTTTTTACTCTCGTCTACTACTGTATTTACTTTACTCATAATATATTTATTGAATTATAGTTAAAGCTTCTTTCACCGCGTCAATGTCGAGGTATATCCATGAACCCGCATCCCTATTAGCTTGATACATAAGAGAGAATACTTCACCGACGATAGTTTTCTCATTGCGTATCAATTGGTCGTTAATAAGACCGATACGTGAGATAAATCCCGTATGCTCTTCTTTCCATGTATTGGAATCACCCATCAGGATTTTACCCGGCGCGATACCGTTGGACACTTTCAACGACAATCCGGCTATCTGGTTGCTCCCTACCATAATAGGCGGCATAACAGGCTGACCGATATTGTCAGTAGCCAGATTCATAGCCCATACGTCTGCCTGGTTCATCCATATTACGTTCGGCTCGAACAGCATATTCTGAATGGAGAGGATACCCGCTCCTATTACGCTGTAAATGGTCGGTTGGTTGATGGTTCCGTCAAGGGTTGTGGATATATATCCCGGAGCTGTTGCCAGGATCTTATTCAGCAAAATATTCTGCCAGTCCCGCAACAGGTCGGTTTCAAACAGGTCTATAATTGAGTTGAACAGTGTATCGAAATCGTTTTCAAATTCTTCCGTCCACTCCATATGGGCCGCTATCTTTATACGGTTGTATACTTTATCCTCAAAGGTATACGAAACCAAAGGCTTAACAGCGCCTTCCGCTGTTATTACGGCCTGTCCTTCGCGTGAAGATTGTTCCCTCTTTAGCTTTGCCTCTTTCACCCTCGCAACTTGGCGGCTGCGGATAATGTCGAGTACAAAGTTTTTGGGATACTTGATATAAGCTATCTCGTTGTCCCATTCAAAATCCATTCCGCTCGAAATCTCGGCGCCTGTGACTACGTTCTGTGTAGTCATCAACGCAGCCGCGCGCATGCCATCGAACGCGATCTCTACGGCTGACGGAGAACCGGATCTAACCGCTTTCAGGATATTATCCTTGTGAGCTTCCAGTTTCGAACGCAGGTTATATCTCTCTTTTTGAGATATCTTTCCCTGCGATAAGCTTTCTAACTTATCCATTTTCTCAGCCATACTTCTGAGCTGGCTCACGATAGTCTGGGTTTCCTTACCCTGTTCGGCAGAAAACTCGCCTACGACATTTTTTAATGCCTGTGAAAAAGCATCTGAATTACGCTTTTCACTGGCCGACACTTCCTCTTTGAGTACATCGTTCAAAGCTTCTTCAAACCTTGACACAAATTGCTCATTCTCCGAGGAGAGCGTATTACCGTTTTTCGCCCTGACGGCGTCTAAAATTTTTCCCATTTAAAATAATTTTTTAAAATTATCGAATAGATCCCCTTTATCTGTTTCCGGGGTGCTCGTCGCGGCCCCTGATAACGAAAGGAGTACATTTAAATCTTCCAGTAGTTCACCCGGATACTTGTTGAGTACGGCCGTTGCCTGCATGCCTTTATAGCCCCTTAGCTGGGCCGAATCCCCGGACGAAAATGTAATAGTAGATATTTCAAACAGCTTAATTTCGCGCAATACATAAGCGTCCAATGCGCTGCTATATTCTACCTTATCATATATATAGTCAAAACCGTATGAAAGCTGTTTCAATACGCCCTGCCTGATTTGTGCAAGTGCCTCATCAGCATAGCGAACGCCCTGAATAACCTCGCCCTCGAAGTATAGACCGTAGTCATCTTCTAATAAAACGGAAGGACGACACAGTATCTCTGCCTGCCGGTGTTGATTCAACACAACGATGGGATTTTTCAAAGCCTCTACACCTCTTGCGTTAAGGCTGTTCAGGGTAGCCCCTTTTATAACTATCTCACTGAAATCATTCTTTTCGTTCCATACAATAGGATAACCCGCTATTTTCCGGTCATCGACTTCAAACTTCGACCTTTGGGCGTCCATACATACGGACAAATGCCTGTTAATGAATGATCTTTCTTCTTTGAATATCTTTAGCTTATCCATTTTTATATTTATCAATGATTTTTTGTACTATATCTTTTGCATCAGCCTCGTCTATAAGTCCCGCCTGTTGCATCTTGCTTATGTTATCAAGTGTCAGGCCGTCACTTTTTAATGATGTTTCACGATCAGGTTGCATTACCTGTATATTGTTCATGCCCGGGGCAAACCTCAGCCCTATCTTATCCAGCGCAAACGCTTTAGTAAAGGAATGCGCTTTATTTTCTGCCATACCGAATATTACATTCTGATACAGATTCTTTTCAGCCTGTTCCTTATTAGTGAAGGTAGTCCCCTTTTTTAATGGTATGAGGTCTTTATCTACCCCTAAGATACCGGCTATCTGTAAAGCGTCCGCCTCCGTTTCTTCGAAAGGTTGAAGTTCGCTGATGGTAGCCAGTGTTTTTATAAACTTTAGCGGTATTGCGCTGACGGTCCAGAATTTTTTATCGCCCGTCAACCCGTGGCGATCAAGGATATCTTTCAATATTTCGTCCCGTGTCGTAGGGTTGACGGCCTCCTGTTCCGAATTGTGCGCCGAATTATCCCGCGAAAGTATCCCGCCCATGCCATTGTTGTTATAGGCTTTATATCTGGCCGAATATACCGCGATAAGGTTGTTTATATTCTTCTCAGCGCCTTTTAGTGGACTGGGGGATTTAATTCCTGTGGAATTTACATTCCGGGAGCTTAAACTCAAACTTCTTTCATGTATCACATAATTAGGATCTATCTTTTGTGAATCGAAAGGAGAATTATAACCGTAATATTCCACAATATCCGTTATAGATGTAATATCAAAGAACGATGGGCGCGTATTCTTGATTTTTATATCCACCTGGTCGGGCGTTAGCAGCCATACGGAGGATATAGTGTCCGGGGTTGCGTTTTTAAACGACCTCGGCGTGTTTGTATATATATAGTTATTTCCGTCCGAAAGTTCATTAAACACCGCGTTATATATCATATCCTGAAAACTGGCGCAAAACGGATTAGGGGAGTTTATAAGCCTTTTTATATTCTCAGGTGCGTCTACTATATCGCCATTCTTATTAACTATATTGAAAGGCAGTCCGGCGACACGGTCGGCAATGGCATCTATCGGAAAGAATATCTCAGATATGCAATTAGCTAAAGAAAAAGCGGTCGCATTAGAAAATACGGCGTTGTCGTTGCCTCCATAAAATTGGCGGCAAGCCTCGTTTAGCCATGTCCAATAATATAGCTCTTTATCTTTGTTGGTTTCCGCTGCTTTAGGAAACCATGTATCCCATGCCTGACTTAAACGCCCCATATACATACATGTATTTATCACAAAAATACACATAAGTTATTTAGAATTGTTCTAAATAACGCAAGGCAAAAAAATGAATAAAAAAATAAAAGCCCCCACCGAAGCAGGGGCTAACACGGAATAAACCTGAAAATGTTCAGTTAAGCAAGTTTAATCCTTGATGAAGTATCTTGTAATTTTTTCCCTATATCGTCCAGGGCGAATTTAAGTTTTATTTTTTCATCGGTCGTAAATCTCGCAACTTTACCATTTACCAAGTTACCGTTTAATCTTTGATAAATCCAATTGCGCGTTTTTCCGAAGTAATTTTTTGAAATATATGACATAGATACAAGATCTTTTATTCCATCCATTTTCAGGATATTAGCAAGATCGTCAATTCTTTCTTCTATAAGCGATAAAGTTTCAATAGCATCTTCCTTTGTTGCGGTTGAATGCTTTTGAAAAAGTTCTTTTTCAAACCTTTCCAATTCGGCGGGGTCTGTTATTGCCTTGAACTTTTCTAAATCCCTGTAAAATTCCTCACGTTTCATATTTTAAAAGGTTTTGCCCCTCACTCGGAGGGGCTGTTAATAATTTCATTCAATTCGTTCATCCTGTCTAATATTGAATCTATATACTCATCATCTTGTAAAACAGGATTTTCATTAATGGCTCTTAGAAGTATTTCTAAGTAGTGCTTTTCCTTTTTAGCTTCTTCTTTTGTCATAATTTCAAAGATTAAATAATTACTTAACTGAACACTACAAAGATAATAAGCGTTTGGTTATTATCCAAATATTTCACCAATTATTTTCAATAAAAATACATGTTTTACAGCATAAAAACCGCCCATCTTCTCAGATAAGCGGCTTCCCGAACTAACTTTATAAAATCTAATTTATCTATTTATGAAGTTTTTACAAGCAATGAAATTCAAACTATTTTTTACATCAAAATCTACATAAGATTTTTGAAAATTTATCTATAAATAGAAGTGTGCAAATTTTATTAGTTATATAGAGTAAAAAATATTGATTGATTTTATTTATCTCTTATTTTATTGTTATTGTAATAATTATTAGTTACTTTGCAGTCCGAAAAAACAACGAAAAAACCAAACATCATGGGAAAATTATTAGATTCTTTCATGGAATATTTGTGGAATACTCCAGAAGATCAGGTTTTAAAAGAATGGAAATCTCCCGGAAACTGGGATGACATTGGTCCTACATTAGGCGAATTTCTTGAATTATACGGTTTTATTTATCAGCCAGATAACACGAAACAACCATTAAATATAAATTATGAAAAGTCCGAAACTCAATTTCGGACTTTTTTTTAGTATATTTGTTGCATATAAATAAACTCACCTATGGAAGAAGTAAGACAAGCTGCGTTTAAATTAGAGAATTATCATTTCTCAAAAGTTGAAATGAATTTAGACGTAATAAAATCAGGAAATATTGACGTTGATTTTATTCCATCTGGCATTTACAGGAAAGATAAAGGTATATTTGAATTGACTTTTGATTTTAAAGCTAATTTCAAAAACTCTGAAACCCCATTTATTGACATACAATGTAAATCCTCTTTTTCATTTGTAAATGTAAAATCTTTGAGCGAAATACCCCCATTCTTCTATGCTAACAGTATAGCTATTTTATTCCCCTATATTAGAGCTTTTGTAAGCACAATAACATTACAGGCCAATCTTACGCCTTTAATATTGCCTACCTATAATTTAACATCATTAGAGTCTAAGTTTTCAGGTAACGTTATTGAGGAATAAATATGTTTGAAAAATTGTATCATACCGTTGAGGATAGGGGTGATCCGGAACATATAGAAAATTATGGCCCATTTAAATGCAAGCGCAAAGATGCATGGTTAGGTGATGGTTATTATTTTTGGGAGAACTATATAGATAATGCTCATTGGTGGGGTAAGCATTCTTATAATGATAATTATGTGATTTGTTATACAGAAAGTGATTATAAACAAAATGATTGTTTAGACTTAACAAATAGCTCAGTATTAGAAGATTTTAAAGAAATTATAAATATAGCGTGTCGTAAAAATATAATAAATAAGAATGCTACTATACCTGCCATAATAGAAAAGTTACAAAATTCAAATTCCTTTCCGTATAAGATAATTAAAATAAGATCAGAATACACCAAGACGTTTAACCCTGAAAATGCTCGAAAATTTAATAAGAATCAACAGCAATTTATAGATTTTTCTCCGCCTATACAAATATGTTTTAAGGATAAACCATCTATTAAAATAAAACGATTTAAAATTATATTTCCTCTAAAATATGTAGATGGGTATGCAGTATAAAATCGTCTATCTTTCCGGTGGGCAGTCTCGAACACATCACCCTAAAACCTTACACCTTAAAAACCAACTTCCTCAATAACGCAAATATCTTACCCCTGTACTTTA
>JAISES010000514.1 GCA_031263965.1 Prevotella sp.
AGCCGCTTTGAAAACCTTTCCCGGCAAGAAATCGCAGACGCATTGGGCATCACAAAGAAAGGAGTGGAATACCATATTGCCAAAGCCCTGAAAAGCCTGCAAACCGATTTGAAAGACTACCTCCCCCTTTTTTATTTTCTGTTTTTTTACAATTAATAACCATTCAGCCACTAGGCTGCCTCGCTTCAGAATCGTTTTATTGGTATGAATAAAAGGAAAAATGCTTTGGCTACCGAACAACTTATAAAATACATCGAAGGCAATTCCACGCAGAACGAAAAAGATGTGATTGTCAGATGGCTGGACAGTGATGAAAAGAACTGGAAGGAGTTTATGGCTCTGCGTAAGTCGTACGACCTGACGCTTGCCAATTTAGAAGACAGATTGCCGGAAATACCACAAATCAAGCCGAAGAAGAAAGGTATAGCCTATGAGCTCCTGAAAATAGCGGCCATATTCATCTTAGCGTTCGGTTGCTATTACCTGTTAGAGAAGACAACCAGGCAGCCGGAAGACGAAGTGGTCATGCATACGTTCCACGTCCCTGCCGGACAGCGGGCGGAATTAACGTTGGCCGATGGGACGAATGTGTGGCTCAATGCCAAAACCACTCTGACATTTCCCAGCCATTTCACAAAGTCCGGGCGGGAAGTCCAATTAGACGGCGAAGCCTACTTTACAGTCAAACCCGATCCGGCGAATACCTTTACCGTAAACACCCGCCAATACGCCATAAAAGTGTTGGGAACGGAATTCGACGTTTCCGCCTACAGCACAAGCGAAACATTCGAAACGTCTTTAATAAAGGGGACGGTAGAAATCTCTTCTTCCAAAACAAACGAATCAGTGAAACTTTCACCCAATAATCGGGTTTATATCGAAAACGGGAAGTTGGTACAAGCCCCTATCCGGTACTACAGCCATTTCCTGTGGAAAGACGGAATGATCAGTTTTGAAAACGAACGAATGGAAAGCATTATCGACAAGCTACGGCTCTACTATGACGTGAATATCCAGGTGAAAAACAAGGAAATATCAGACCTGCGCTATACAGGTAAATTCTGGACGAAGGACGGGGTGGAACATGTTATCCGGGTACTCAGAATTCATGCAAAATTCCAATACATAAAAGACCATGAACAGAATCTAATCACAATATATTAAAAAGATAGTATGATAACCTTCTAATCACGAACTGCCTATGAGATAGAAAAAAGAAATCACAAAAAAAACCGGAAAGCGGTACCAACACTTTCCGGCGAAAAGTCAATACCCGACTTTAATTCAAAAACACTTAGTATTAACTTTAAATATTGCAAATGTATGGAAAATATTTTGTATTCAGATTTTATATTATTCTCTAAACCACATTTTAAACAAATCTATAGAAAAATGAAAATAGGTCTAATTCTACTTTTTTCTTTTACAACAGGAGTATTTGCCACAGAACTATATTCACAGACAACAAATGTATCTATAAAAGCAAATAACTCAACTGTAAAAGACATTATTCAGGAAATTGAAAAACAAACAGACTTTTTGTTTGTCTATAATCCGGGAGAGATCAACCTGGTACGTAAAGTCTCCGTGGCGGCTCAGGATGAAAAGATCTTGTCAATCCTATCACAAGTTTTCGACGACACAGATGTAATATATGTTATTGAAGGGAAAAATATCGTATTACTAAAACGTCCGATAGTGCAACAATCGGACAAAAAACAAATAACAGGGAAAGTAACAGATTCTCAAGGTGAGCCGATTATTGGAGTTAATGTTGTTGAAAAAGGGACAAGCAATGGTATTATAACTGATTTTAACGGAAATTTTTCTCTGTCCATTGACAATGATGCCGTTCTTCAATTTACTTATATCGGATACATCAGCCATGAGGTTAATTTGAGAAACATATCATCTTCAGTACCGTTATCTGTCGTTTTACGCGAAGATTTACAAGCGTTAGAAGAAGTGGTGGTGGTCGGATACGGAGTACAGAAAAAAGTTAATCTCACCGGTGCTATCTCTGTTGTGGATGATAAAGTTATCCAGAACAGACCATTAACTAACGCTTCTCAGGCACTTCAAGGCGTACAAGGTGTTTATTTTACCCAGGCGGGTACTCAACCCGGTAAAGATGCAGGAACAATTCGTATTCGTGGTGTAGGTACTTTAAACAACAATGATCCTTTGGTACTTGTAGATGGAATATCCTCTTCTATATCGGATGTTAATCCAAATGATATAGCCAATATCTCCGTATTAAAAGACGCGGCATCCTCCGCCATTTATGGCTCTCGTGCAGCAAATGGAGTAATATTGATTACTACTAAAACAGGTAATAAAGATGAATTTAGAATTGAATATAACAATCTGTTCGGTGTACAACAAGTGACCTATTTACCTGATGCGGTATGGAATCCCATCCTATTTATGAAAGGATGGAATGATGCATACGAAAATGAGGGGAAAGCATTATTATATAGTGATGAAATTATCAAAGAATATCAGGAAGGTATAAAAACCAATCCGTATGTATATCCTGCTACAAACTGGTTTGATATCGCTTTCAATGATGCATTTACAATGGAACATAATATTCGGATGTCAGGAGGAAGTGAGAAACTGTTACTTTCTATGTCGTTAGGATATTTAGACCAGGACGGTGTACTAATCGGAACGGACAACCAACGTTTGTCGATAAATATAAATGGGGTTGCAACTATTGGTAACTTGAGAGCGGGCGTTAATCTGTCGGGGATTTATAAAAACTATAACGAACCACATCTGACTGCTCCTACTTTTATGAATTACACCATGCGTTCCCTGCCTGTTTTCACTCAATTTCTGGAAAACGGGAGTTACGGGCGTTCCTGGCTTACCACTCCTGGACAAAATACCTTTTATAATTTAACCGGACATGTTAATGAAGGTGAAAATAATCATAAAGAGACTCGTATATTAGGGAATCTATTTGCAGAATATTCATTCCCCTTTAATATTGACTATAAAATGACATTCGGTATAAAAAAGTACGATGAAATAAACAGAATATTTACTCCTATCGTTACTACATATCAACCCAAAACAATGGTTGCTCAACATAGCGGTACTGAACAAACAGCCAGAGCATATTCATACAACAATATTGATCCAAGTTTCTACCAGACTTTAAACTGGAGCGAATTGTATGGGAAGCATGATGTCTCTGCTTTATTCGGTATGAGCTATGAAGAATTTAATACATTTAATTTTAACACCTCTATTCAGGGATTTCTGGATAATTCCTTAACAGACATTTCCACCGGATCTAAAAATCAGACAGCTTCCGGGGCAGGAAATAAAGTAAAACTTTTATCTTATTTTGGAAGAGTAAATTATGTATATGACAACCGTTATCTTCTTGAAACGAACTTCCGTTATGATGGATCGTCAAGGTTTGCACCCAAGCACAGATGGGGGTTCTTTCCTTCATTTTCTGCAGGCTGGAGAATAAACCAAGAAAATTTTTTGAAAGAGACAGATTGGTTATCAAACTTAAAACTCAGAGGTTCATGGGGGGAATTAGGGAATCAGGAAATAGGACTTTACCGTTACATCGGAACTATTGCATTAGGACAAAACTCCATATTTGGGAACACCATTAATTCTGGAGGCGCAGTTACAACAGCCATAGACCCTAACATAACCTGGGAAACAACTACTATCACAAATATTGGGTTTGATTTTGGTTTTTGGAATAATGCTTTAAGTGGGACTTTTGAATTTTTCAGAAAACGTACAGCAGATATTTTACGTACAGTAAATATTCCTTCCCAAATAGGGAACTTAGGTGGCCCTACGCGTAATATCGGGACTGTAGATAATAAAGGATTTGAAGCATCACTTTCTTACAAGGGAACTATTGATAAACTGGATTATAACATTTATGGGAATCTTACTTATGTGAAAAATAAAGTAATAGATATTAATGATCAGGAAATTATTAACGGCCGTCATATCATAAAAGAAGGGTATCCTATTGACGCATACTATCTCTATATATGCGACGGCATTTTCCAATCGGAAGAAGAAGTAGCCCAACATGCGACACAAAGCCATAATACGAAACCCGGTGATATAAAATTCAGAGATGTGGACAATGATGGAAAAATTACTGAAAAAGACCGTGTTGTAACGGGTAATGTAATACCCAAATTCACTTATTCTTTTGGATTAAATCTGGATTACCACGGATTAGGATTAAATGTATTTTTCCAAGGTGTATCCGCTGTTGATACCTATCCGACCTCAAACCTTGCACAGCCATATAACAATGGAGCCGGCGTAACTTACGAATGGTTGGATA
>JAISES010000005.1 GCA_031263965.1 Prevotella sp.
CGATCCGGAAATCCTGGATGGCTACTACGAAATTTTGTATAACAGCCCATTCTATCAATGTACCGATCACCTGATAGGCTAAAACAGCTCCAATAATAGCTGACAGGGATATTTTTTCGAAGCGGTGCGCGGCATATGCAGCAGCTCCGGCAAGTAAAGTCGATTTAATTAATATTGCAGGTAATATTGCTACCGGAGGCATACCGAATAGGGCGCTGTTCAATAGCGGGGAAAGAATCGCAGTCAATAAGCCTACGCGTAACCCGTACTTGTAAGCGGCTATTAGAGTGAAGAAATAGATCGGTAGCCATGCCAGTCCTCCACCCGGGATCAAATGGCATATTTGAGGAAGGGCTATATTCCCGATGATGAATAATAGAGCAAACAAATATGTTTTGACCTCTTTGTAAGATAAAGAATAGAGTTTTACTGTTGTTTCCATGATGATAATAATTAAAGGAAATATAATAATGATGTTTTAGCCGATAAAGGGAACGTATGTTTTTAGATATTAATAGACGCTGCGCTGAACAATATTCTTGTAATGAGCAAGTAATATGATGTTTTTTTAGTGTTCTTGCTATTCTGAATATAAAAGTAGTTAATATAATTATTACATGCTTATTGAATAATACCAATTTTCACGATGTTAATTTTTTTTATGTTTTCCGATACAATTTTTTTATTTTTTGAATAAAATACGGATAAAAGTCAAAGGCTGCCTCAACTTGAAGCAGCCTTTATATATAGATTATATCGTTGTATTTATTCAGTCGGCATATATAAACAGTTTCCAGTTAATCCATGCGCAGAATATTAGCGCCCAGTTGATTCAGCCGGACGTCTATATTCTGGTATCCTCTGTCTATTTGTTCTATGTTGTGGATCGTACTTTTACCATCTGCGCACATGGCTGCAATAAGCAAAGCTATTCCCGCACGGATATCGGGGGAGGTCATGGTTGTAGCGCGCATCGGCCGTTTGCCGGTGCCTATAACCGTTGCCCGGTGCGGATCGCAAAGAATGATCTGCGCACCCATATCTATCAGTTTATCCACAAAAAATAAGCGGCTTTCAAACATTTTCTGATGAATCAATATACTTCCTCTGGCTTGTGTTGCCACTACCAGCAATACGCTGATAAGGTCAGGAGTGAGCCCTGGCCATGGGGCATCTGCTATCGTAAGGATAGAGCCATCTATAAAAGTATCTATGGCGTACTCTTTTTGAGCCGGTATGTATATATCGTCATCCTGTCTTTCCAATTGGATGCCTAAACGGCGGAATGTATCGGGGATAATGCCGAGATCATCATATGCTACATTTTTTATGGTTATTTCCGAACCGGTCATTGCAGCCATTCCGATGAAACTGCCTATCTCTATCATATCCGGTAAAATGCGGTGTCTGGCTCCTCCAAGAGATTTTACTCCTTCTATCCGGAGAAGATTAGAGCCCACTCCTGATATTTTAGCCCCCATTTGTACGAGTAATTTACTCAATTGTTGGATATATGGTTCGCAGGCAGCATTGTAAATAGTCGTTTCTCCTTCGGCGAGCACCGATGCCATCAGTATATTGGCAGTTCCGGTAACTGATGCTTCATCGAGCAACATGTAAGTTCCCTGTAGCTTTTTTGCAGCTATGTTATATATCTGTTGGGTATCGTCGTAAACAAAGTCGGCGCCTAGTTTTTGTATGCCAATAAAGTGCGTATCCAAACGGCGGCGGCCTATCTTGTCTCCTCCCGGTTTTGGCAACATCGCTCTGCCGAATCGCGCCACCAGAGGTCCTATTATCATTACGGAGCCACGCAGCGATGCACTCTTTTTTATAAATTCGGGGCTTTGCAAGTAATCTATATTTACATTTTCAGCCTTGAATGACCATGTGTCCTCACTCAAACGTTTGGTTTCTACGCCCATGTCGCCCAATAGGGCTATCAGGTTGTTTACGTCCAGAATGTCGGGTATGTTTTCTATAATAACTTCTTCGGGTGTAAGTAAAGTCGCGCAAATAATTTGCAGCGCTTCGTTCTTAGCTCCTTGTGGTATAATATTCCCTTTGAGGCGGCAACCTCCTTCTATAATAAATGATGCCATGTTTTTGTTTTTAAAAGATTCTTACTTCAGGTTCAAGTTCAATATCGAATTTTTCTTTTACGGCATATTGAACTTCCTTCATAAAACGGATTATGTCGTTACCGTCGGCCGAGCCGTAATTAACGATAATCAATGGCTGGTTGGGATATGTGCCTATATCTCCGCTTCTCTTGCCTTTATATCCTGATTTGTCTATCAGAAATGCAGCTGAAGTTTTTATCAATCCGTCCTTTTGCATATATGCCGGAAGGCCGGAATGATTTTCTGAAATCTTGTCGGTTTGTTCTTGTGTGATATATGGATTTTTGAAAAAGCTTCCTGCATTAGGCAATACCTTTTCATCCGGAAGTTTACGCCGGCGTATTCGTATAACTGCGTCACGAACATCCTGGATAGCAGGTTCTGCTACTTTTTCCAGTTCTTTGTTCAAGTCAAAATATTTCGGAGCGTAAACGAATGTCCGCTTTAAGTGGAAAACAACGGATATTACCAAATATTTATTTGTCCGCTTAAATATACTGTTCCGGTAAGCAAACTCACATTCGGCATTCGAAAAAGACACAGTCTCTCCCGTTTCCATATCCACTGCTACAACTTCACGTATTACATCCTTTACCTCTGCCCCGTATGCACCAATGTTTTGAATAGGCGCCGCTCCGACAGTTCCGGGTATGAGCGAAAGGTTTTCGAGTCCGGCAAAACCTCGTTTTACGCAATTAGCAACGAATTCATCCCAGTTTTCGGAAGCATTGACCTCGATAAATATATCTTCGTCTTCCTCTTCTTCGTCAGAAATCAGGCGAACTCCTTTAATATTGGGATGGATTACAAGTCCATCGAAGTCTTTTGTGAAAAACAGGTTGCAGCCACTGCCTATAACAAGCTTTTTTTCGTCTGAATAATCTCTTAAACATTGGCGAAGCTCTTCGATCGTGTTAGGCTGGCAAAAAACCTTAGCCAGAGCTTCTGTCCTGAATGAATTATAATTTTTTAATTGGAATTGCCTATAATAGTCCATTTCGGGGTTAATTGGTTTCACAAAATATCCGGTTAACTACGCTTTCGTTTAAACCAGAAAAATAATATAACAAGGACAAGAAGTACTCCGGCAACGATAAGGATTGTCTGCCAGTGAATTATGACAAATTTTACGATAAAAATCAGAGCAACTATTACGAGTATAGCGCCAACGCCCTGTGCCGCCCTGCGTATAGTTACTTTGCGTTTAGCCGCCGATTCTCCCTCTTCGGAGACAGGGTGATTACTTTCTTTTCCGGCCTCATATTCCAGCATTTGTTCGGTAATTGTATCCGGTTCCATGTTTTCACTAAATTCTTCGAATGAAACATAATCTTCATTGCTGTCTTTGCCGGACGAAGGATCTAATTCCTCATAATCAACATCTTCAGGTTGATATACCTGTTCTTCTTCTCCCTGATATACTTCCATCGGAATGTCATCCATATCCGGGTCGGGGTTATCCGGTTCTTCATTTTCCTCAATTTGAGGTGTGGATATTGCCGGTTGAGCAGCCTTGTCTGTCAGGCGGATAACCGTATCAACACGCGATGAGGCGACTTTTGTATCAAAGTCTCCATCTTCTACCATGTTTATTAATTCGTCTTCTATTGACGGATATTTAATCATCAAAGTCTTGCAGGCATTGGCAAAGTCGCGAAAGCGTTGAATTTTGTCTATCTTCACTTTTACGTCCTCTCCGTTACCTGCCGACAAATCCAATATTTTGTCAGCTAAAATAGCTTTTAAACGTTCCATTGTTTTGTTTATATTAAGTTGCTTGCTTTATCTGTTGCCGTACATCTGTTCGTAATATTTCGTATAGTCGCCGGAGGTAACCTCATCTACCCATTGTTGATTATCGAG
>JAISES010000029.1 GCA_031263965.1 Prevotella sp.
AGTAACGATTTAGTAACGATTTCTGACTTTTAGGAGGTATTTTGTTGTCATATGTCCGTCTTGGCAGAAGCATATGTACAATAAAAAAGTCTCCTAAACTATTAATTTAGAAGACTTTCCTGTGACTTTGGCGTATTGTTGACTCTAAGAGTTCGGTTCGCCTGGTGATCCCGCTGGGGCTCGACCCCAGGACCCCATCATTAAAAGTGATGTGCTCTACCTGCTGAGCTACGGAATCTCTCTACTACTTTATTAAAGCGAGTGCAAAGGTAGTCTAAAATATTTATTTACCAAATAATCCGATAGAAAAATACAGGGCAACCGCATGAAAAAGCGCTATTAATTCCCCATTCACAAAAAGGAGTAAATGGCTGAATATTAATTTATTGATTTTATGCGGTTACAATGATATTTTGTGTATTCATGTGGTAATCAACATCTTAATCACACGTGAATATACAAAAAAATATACCTAAAAAACAAGCGATAATATATTTGTATTCAAATGATTAACCTCTTTTTTAAGGCCTTTAATTTATTTTTTTTCGTGCGTCTGCCCTGTTTTTTCATGCTTTTCTTACGTTGAGCTCAGATTAATATGTATTTTTGCTTAAAATAAATTGAACAAATGTTTTTTTTAGACGCATCGTCCATATTATCCGAAGTTATAGAAGAAAATCACCAACTGATTCCCGTCATTAACAGATTTGGAATAAAGCTGGGGTTAGGTGACCAAACTATCGGTGAGATATGTTTGTCTGCCAAGATAAACAGTGATTTCTTCCTGGTTATTCTGAATACTTTTCTGAATGAAGAATATTTTCCGGAGAAAAAACTTCAGAAGTTCGATATCGAACTTGTTGTAAATTATATTAAGCAGACTGACGCTTATTTGATTCATGGACAGTTGCACAATTTGGAAAAACATTTAAAAGCATTCTTGTCGATGAGTGATCCGAATAATTCTCAATTGAAGCTGATAAATTGTTTGTTTGATGAATTTAAGAGTGAACTGATCGGGCAAATAGAGCAAGGAATGGTAAAAGGTAATGCGTCATTGGCATTGCTTACCGATCTTAAAAGTATAATTATAAAGCATATATCGGGGAACTTCAATGAAAATATGTGCTATGCTGTTATTTTTACCATTGATAGTTTTCAAAAGGATCTGGAAAAACATAACCGGATCAGAGAAAAGATATTGAGACCGATGGTTGAAGATCTCTCGGAATCAGGATTGGAAGATTTTCAGGAATTGATAGCTGCCAGCCATGCTCTCAGAGAGAACAGGACTCAGCCATTGTCGCAGCGCGAATTGGATGTCTTGCGTCTTGTTTCTTTGGGGTTCCTGAACAAGGAGGTTGCCGATAAACTCAATATAAGCTTGAATACAGTATTATCCCATCGAAAGAATATAACGGCTAAGCTGGGGATTAAGACAGTTTCGGGGCTCATATTTTACTGTATCACACGCGGCTATATATCAGCAGACGAAATAGAATTGTAAATATGTATAAACTAAATAGATATATCTCCATAGAGATGGCGTTCGCAATACTCCTTATTGTTGCCTTCTTTTTACCCTGGCTCGATTGGGGGCTTCTTAAAAAAACAGGATGGGATATCCCCGGTTTTCAGCAGGGGGTGGTTAAAACGACTAATTTTATTAAATTCTTCTCGAAGAATAAAGAATCCGAATATACTGCTTATGTGATTTTTTCCATACCGTTCTTAAGTGTGATCGTCTGCCTGTTGTGGATATGGATGAAACAAAAAGCAGCCCGTATCTTTTTATTAATCACGGGTATCCTGGGTGTCGCCATATCGCTTAATTTATTCTATAAGTTGCCTAAAGCCGGCAGCGGGGTATACTTACTATGTGGGGTATCCGTCTTGTCTGTCATATATTGTGTATTGATGTTGCGAAAAAAGAAATTGAAGAAAGTACCTGATAATGATGAATCAGAGAATGTAAATATAGGGATATAAAACAAAAAACACCGGAAGCAGTCCGGTGTTTTTTGTTTTAGTTTTAGAAACTGCTATTTCGCAACTTTTTCCAGGCGTTTCATTATAGAGAATATGAATCCGGCTGCAACTAAGCATAAAACGACCAAAATTCCCCAGACTAACCATAATTGCATACCTCCCCACAAATATCCGATTATAGCCACAGCATAGTTTCCAACGGCAGTGGCAGCTAACCATCCTCCTTGCATCATGCCTTTGTATTGCGGCGGAGCTACTTTTGAAACAAAAGATAAACCCATCGGGCTTAAAAAGAGTTCGGCAATAGTAAGAGTGAAGTATGTTCCAATTAGGAGGTTCGGTGTAACCATATTGTAACCACCTGCAACGTCCACTTCATCAGGCGTAGGAAGTCCGAATGACCCCATTGACATAATAATAAAGCCGATAGCAGCTATAAGCATGCCATATCCGATTTTTCGAGGTGCAGAAGGTTCTTTCCTTTTCTTGCCAAGATAGGAGAAAAGCCCTACCGAAAGTGGTGTTAAAATGATTATAAAGAATGGATTGAATTGTTGGAAACGTTGAGGTGTGATACCCAAGAGTTCCGGCATGCCATCGTAAAGCAGATACCCTCCGATTGCAGCCAGGATAAATGCGCCCCCACCTATTGATTTACCTTTTACAGTAGTAGATGTTATCAAAGAAAGCAAACCGTAGAACCCTACAATAGCCATCAACATAGTAGGTAATCCAAAGCTGAATCTGTCAAACCCGCTGACAGCACCGACAGTATAGTCGCGGGCGAAAAATGTGAGAGTCAGCCCGTTTTGATGGAAGGCCATCCAGAAGAAGATTACAACAGCGAAAACAAGACAAAGAGCGGTTATGCGCTCTCTGGTTTCAGCAGGGGATAACGTTTCCACCGTTTTGGTTCCGGCTGCTTCGTCTGCTGCCTTTTGTTGACGGGCAGTCACATCTGCTTTCTTGTATGTCCTTCTGAACAGCATAAAAATAAAGAGTGAAATAATCAAAGAGATGCAAGCAACGGCAAATCCGTAATTGTATGATTCTGACAGTTTATCTATGTACATCTGTCCGAAATCACCTAAATTGGCGCTAGCTCCTGATATTTGAGCTTCTGCCGCCTTGGTGAGAGTATCCAACCCTTTTTCGTTGATAGTTCCATTTGCAAATTGGTGCGAAAGGGAAGGTATTACCGAATTATATGTCAGTCCCGATTTAGACAGAAAGTGATTTGTTACAGCCTCTGCCGCGCTGGGAGCAAAAAAAGCGCCAATATTGATGCACATATAAAAAATACTGTATGCCAAATCCCGTTTTGAACTATACTTAGGATCATCGTACATATTTCCTAACAGAGCTTGAAGGTTTCCTTTAAAAAACCCTGTTCCTAATGCTATTAAGGACAAAGCTCCAAACATCATTGCTTTTCCTGTGGCATTAACTCCGGTTGGCACAGCTAATAATAGATAACCGCCAAACATAATAACTATTCCCAGGATTATTGTCTTGCCATATCCAAGAAAACGGTCGGCAACAATACCTCCCAATAGTGGAAGGAAATAAACAAAAGCTAAAAAAATCGCAAAAATATTACCTGTGTCAGCGCTGTTGTATCCAAATTTTGCCTGAATAAATAAAACAAAAATCGCCAACATAGTATAATAGCCGAATCGTTCGCCCATATTGGCTATAGACAAAACTACCAGACCTTTAGGATGATTTTTAAACATAAGGTTAAAATTTAATTAATATTATAGTTGTTTTATATCTTTCTACCTGTACAAAAG
>JAISES010000215.1 GCA_031263965.1 Prevotella sp.
TTATCGATACCTTCAGCAGTACAGAAACGGCCTGCCGCAAAAGGAAGGTCGGCGGAAATAGCCAGCACTACCGTATCAGGCAAGCCCGCAGCTTCTTTATTGAACTTGCGAACCGATGCAGCGCAAACTCCGGTATCGATACTTGGAAAGATATTAAGAACTACATTCTTTCCTTTAATATCTTTTAAAGACACTTCCGATAAATCCTTTTTTACCAAGGTGAAATCCGGAGCAGCGGCCCCTATTGCCGGCAATTGCCCATCTACATTAACTGTAGTATCTCTCATAAATGTTACTGTTGACATAATTTTTTAAATTTTATTTATTTCAATAACTCATGTTACGCAAGATCGGAACAAATCCATAAAAAACAGTATTATTCCGTATTATTTTTTCAGCGCGCAATCAAAGATTGATTATTCTTAACTTTATGCTTGACCAAAAAGTTACAAAAAGTCAAGATGACTTCATTATTCTTCGCTAAAATTCAAACAGTTTCTTTCTTTACTGAACTTAAAAAGAGATGCTATCCGGCATCTCTTTTAAACTAAATCAACTCAAACACATCAATATAAAGACACTAATTTTAGTGTTTATGAGATAAATAATCGGAAATTCCTTCCTGTGTAGCTTTCAGGGCTTTGTCTCCCTTTTTCCAGTTGGCAGGGCAAACTTCTCCGTATTCTTCTGTAAACTGAAGAGCATCTATTACGCGTAAAACTTCATCTACACTACGTCCCAACGGCATATCATTTACCACCTGATGGCGAACAACACCATCCTTATCAATTAAGAAAAGCCCACGATACGCCTTAGGCGCACCTACAAATACATTTTCGCCTTCGTCATCATAATCGAACGAGCCGGCAAGAACATCGTAAGCCGAAGAAATCATCAGCGATTGGTCTGAGACCAATGGATATTTAACACCTTTAATTCCACCATCGTTTTGTTCTGTCTGAAGCCATTTCCAATGAGAGAAAGCCGAATCGGTAGAAGCTCCAACAACAGCAACATTACGTGATTCGAACTCAGCAATCTTTTCCTGGAATGCTATAATTTCGGTTGGGCAAACAAATGTAAAATCGGCCGGATAAAAGAAAAGTACTACATACTTTTCCCCTTTATACTGCTCCAAAGAGAAATTTTCCACTATTTCACTACCGTTCACTACTGCGCTTGTATTAAAAACAGGCGCCTTTTTTCCTACTAATACTGCCATGATAATATTTTTTATAATTATTAATTTTGATACAAATATACCAGCAATATTTGTATAAATCAAATAGATATTTACTATACAGATATCAATGCGATTTATGTGCGCCAAATAATAAAATCCATTCTATTGAAAACCTGTCAGGATAATTATTTGAGACTTAGAAACTGTTTAAAATTGCTAAGAAGTCTTTTTCTAATCCCATAATAATATTTTTTGCTAAAAATTTAAACAGTTTCTTATTATCTTTGAATGTAGATTGGCAGAAAACAGATATGGCATAACTAGCTTTGCATCGGGAAAAAATTGTATCTTTGTCCTGCTTTTTTATATGTTGAAAATTATAAATATGAACATAAAAATATTTGAATTCAACCCCATCAGCGAAAATACATATGTGGCGTACGATGAGACCAATGAATGCGTTATTATCGACCCCGGATGTTTCTTCCCTGATGAAAAATCCTTACTTCTCGATTTTATACTCGATAATAATTTAGTGGTAAAACATCTGCTTAATACACATCTGCATTTCGACCATGTGTTTGGAAATCAGTTCATATACGAACAGTTCCATCTGGAGACCGAAGCGCACGAAGGCGATGGGTTCCTGCTGAAACAATTGCCCGGACAGATGGAAATGTTCGGATTCAGCAGCGAAGGAGTACAGGTTCCTGAAATAGGGAAGTACCTGAAAGAAAATGATGTAGTAACCTTTGGCAATCAAAGAATGATTGTGTTGGAAATTCCGGGGCATTCGCCCGGCAGTATTGTCTTTTATAATCGGGAGGCAGAGTGTGTCTTTGTTGGAGATGTCCTGTTTAGGGGTAGTGTTGGACGTACCGATTTAGTGGGAGGTAATCATCAACAGCTAATTGACGGAATTAAGAAAAAACTCCTTACCCTTCCTCCCGATACCGTTGTTTATCCGGGTCACGGGCCACGGACTACCGTCAGAGAAGAAATAAGAAACAACTTTTACTTACAATAAACCAAAAAAAATACATGAAAACTCAAAAATTTCAAGATCGCCATATTGGCATCAATCCGGAAGAAGAAAAACTGATGTTGTCTAAGGTGGGTGTAAAATCGCTGGATGAATTAATTGACCAGGCGATACCTGCCAACATCCGCTTGCAAAGCGGGCTAAATTTACCGGAAGCGTTGAGCGAACATGAGTATGCGGAAGAAATGGCTTTAATGGCATCAAAGAACCGTATTTGTGCTTCATATATAGGAATGGGTTGGTATGATACAATATGTCCTGCTCCTATCTTTCGTAATGTTTTCGAAAACCCTGTGTGGTACACATCATATACTCCTTACCAAGCCGAAATATCGCAAGGACGTCTTGAAGCTTTGATGAATTTCCAGACAATGGTAAGCGATCTTACCGGTCTTCCTCTGTCAAATTGCTCTCTTTTGGACGAGGCTACTGCCGCAGCCGAGGCCGCTACCATGATGTTTGCCCTTCGTAGTCGCGAACAAGTAAAGGCTGAGGTAAATAAACTCTTTGTAGATAAAAATATTTTCCCTCAGACTCTTGCTGTCATCAATACCCGTATGGAGCCTCAGGGCATAAAAGTTGTAGCAGGGAATTATCAGGATGTAAATCTTGCCGACGGATTTTTCGGAGCTGTAATACAATATCCTAATTCCAATGGGAATATTGTAGATTATGCCGCTTTTACGGAAAAGGCTCATGCGGCAGATTGTAAAGTTGCAGCGGCTACCGACCTGATGGCTCTCACCTTGCTTGTCCCTCCGGGCGAATGGGGCGCAGACATTGCATTCGGCAGTAGCCAGCGTTTCGGAATCCCGATGTTCTATGGTGGTCCTTCCGCAGGATTCTTTGCTACAAAAGACGAATATAAACGTAATGTGCCCGGACGTATTATAGGCGTGTCGAAAGATGCTTACGGCAAACCGGCATATCGCATGGCTTTGCAGACACGCGAACAGCATATCAAACGTGAAAAAGCAACTTCGAATATCTGTACGGCACAGGCTTTGCTGGCTACAATGTCAGGATTCTATGCTGTTTATCACGGGCCACAGGGTTTGAAAAATATTGCAAGCCTAATACATTCTGCAACAGCTTTGATTGCCGATGAATTGAGGGAATTGGGGTACACAGTCCTGAATGAACAGTATTTTGATACGCTCAAAATAGGTTTGCCTGGCGGAGTATCGCAGTATACGGTGCGTGAATATGCCGAAATGCGCGATATTAATCTTCGTTATTATGAAGCCGGAGAGGTGGGGCTAAGTATCGACGAGACGATCACAGAATACAAAGCTCATGAATTATTAGCTGTATTCTCTCTGGCGGCAGGCCGTCAGGAAGTATTTATGATCGACGATCTCCCTGAGAAAATAACGATAAAAGATACTTTTTTGCGCAAGAGCGAATATCTGACGCATGAAGTATTTAACAACTATCATACCGAGACGGAACTTATGCGCTACATTAAGCGTCTCGACAGAAAAGATATTTCATTGGCTCACTCGATGATCTCGCTTGGTTCGTGTACGATGAAGCTGAATGCAGCATCGGAATTACTCCCCTTATCCTTGGGCGGATTTCAAAACATTCATCCGTTTGCTCCTAAATCGCAAACTCAGGGGTATACTGAACTGATAGAAGAGCTTGGCGAATATCTGAAGGAGATCACAGGCTTTGCGGGAGTCAGCTTCCAACCCAATTCGGGTGCTGCAGGAGAATATGCAGGGCTTATGACCATCCGCAAATATCAGGGAAGTATAGGTCAGGGGCATCGCAATATTATACTCATTCCGGCATCTGCACACGGAACAAATCCTGCTTCCGCTATTCAGGCAGGTTATGAAACAGTGACGATTAGTTGTGACAGTCATGGGAATGTGGTTGTAGAGGATTTACAGGCAAAAGCCGATCAGCACAAGGACAATCTGGCTGCTTTGATGATAACCTACCCTTCTACACATGGTATCTTTGAGAAAGAAATCAGGGAAATCTGTAAGATTGTACACGAAAAAGGAGGACAAGTATATATGGACGGAGCCAATATGAATGCGCAGGTTGGACTTACCAATCCGGGCTTCATCGGGGCAGACGTTTGCCATTTGAATTTACATAAAACATTTGCGATTCCTCACGGAGGCGGAGGCCCGGGAGAAGGCCCTATATGCGTGGCAGAACATTTGATTCCGTTCTTGCCGCATCATCCCGAAGTAGATGGAAGTACTGTTAATACTGTATCTTCTGCGCCTTACGGAAGTGCCGGCATTTTGCCTATTACCTACGGTTATATCCGTATGATGGGAGGAGAGGGACTAACGCATGCCACAAAGATTGCCATCCTGAATGCGAACTATTTAGCAGAATGTTTTAAAGATACATACGGGGTTGTATATACCGGCACAACAGGTAGAGTAGGACATGAGTTGATCCTGGAATGCCGTAAAGTAAAAGAAACTTCGGGAATAACCGAATCGGATATTGCAAAACGCCTGATGGACTACGGATACCACGCGCCTACACTGTCTTTCCCTGTTCATGGTACGCTTATGATAGAGCCGACAGAAAGCGAAAGCCTGAGAGAATTGAACCGTTTTGTAGATACAATGAACCAGATATGGGCTGAAATAAAGGAAGTGGAGAACGGAACATATACGAAAGAAGATAATGTGCTCGTAAATGCGCCGCATCCCGAATACGAAATTTGCGCGGATGAGTGGAAACATGCTTATCCCCGTTCGAAGGCCGCTTATCCGCTTGGTTTTGTGAAAGAAAATAAATTCTGGATCAATGTCGCCCGTTTGGATAATGCTTATGGAGACAGGAATCTGATTACTTGCCTTTGCGACATGGGATAATGGTTATTCGTGTTTATTGTAAACTTTAGTAGATTTTATTAATTTAAGAATAGAGAATATGAATATGAAAGTTTTTGTAATTGCACTTGTTATGATGCTTGGTATAGGAATGTCTATTCAGGCACAAAAGCCAAAAAGTGATAAAGAAACAGTTGTTTTCGATGTGTCTATGACATGCGAAAACTGCCGGAAAAGAATTGAAAAGAATATTGCTTTCGAAAAGGGTGTGACCGATATGAAGGTTGATCTGGAAAATAAAACGGTACAAATAGAATACAAGCCGGGCCAGATAACTGTAGAGAAACTTCAGGCTGCAATCGTAAAGCTGGGTTATGACGTAAAAATACACGGTAAAGAACAAAAAGGAAAGTAAAATCCTAACATATTTTGCAGGATTTTATAACGTAAAGAGATTCTTTTTTGCAATATAAAATAAGTAAAATAAGCTATATTTCGCTGTATATAAATTGTTTGTATGAATATCAAGGTCGACTAATTAAAATGAAAGAGGATATATCGTAAAGATATATCCTCTGATATTAATATTGTCGTATCAATTATCTTTTACGGATTACCTCCCCTTTTATATATACTCTATATATAGTATCGGGTACGTTTGTGAATATAGTTGCGTCCTTGTTAAATACACCGGGGCGTCCTGTTGTCGAATAAGTTACTTTAATAGTCCCTGTCTTACCCGGGAGTACGGGCTCATTTGTATATTCTGGTGTCGTACATCCACAACTGGCTTGTACACGCTGAATAATTAAAGGCGCTTTGCCTACATTTTTGAACGTAAACTCAGTACTTACCGTACCGGCACTTTCTTCTACTTTCCCAAAATCATGAACTTCTTTTGCAAATTTAGCTTCAGGGGCGTTTTTATTAACGCCGGCTGTTTGAGCCAGCATAAAATTAGCAGATAGAACCAAAGCAAACAGTATAAAACCAATCTTTTTCATATTTTATAATACCTAAAAATTTGTCTGTTAAAAATGTTGCTATACTAAACTGGTAGTAATTAATGCACAAATGTAAGAATAAAAACAACTACTTATAAAAAAAATACTGTTTTTATATTTTTCGATAAAATTCAAACAGTTTCTAAGATCAAATCAAACCTTCAGGCAGATTTATGTGGATGATTTTCTTTTTTGCATCTATTTTTTCAATAAATGCTTCTGTGGCAGGGATGATTAGCTCTTCCGTGCCATTTTTTATAAGGAAAAGAGTATTGATTGTTTTTTCGTCTACCTCTTCAATCTTACCGAGGGTTCCATGCATTTTGTCTACAACTGAAAATCCGATAAAGAAATTCCATGAATATTCTATGTCGCTTTCCTCTTCTTCTTCATAGTATTTGCGGGGAAAGTATACATCAAGACCAGCCAAACGCTTAGCTTTATCTTCGTTATCAATATCTTCGAACAGAATTAAGGCGGTTTCTTTTCCTTTGAAACGATATTCTCCGATGAAGAAAGGCACGAATATGCCATCGACGTCGCATATCAGATAAGGACAGTTTACCCGGTCGAATACATCATTTTCGAAAGCGAAGCTTATTTCACCTTTTATTCCGTGAGGTTTGGTTAGCTTTCCGATTTTAAAGACTTCGCTTTCCTTTATCATCCGTTATTTTTTCTTTTGCTGATTCTTTTTACCTGCATTATTGTTATTATTCCGCTGTCCCAGATCTTTCATTTCCGGTAGTTTAATGTCTGAATTGCGAATATCTATTTTCCCTTTTGATAATTCATACATGTCGATGAATATTTTCCGGTCGTCCACTTCCTTATTCCATTGTATGTATGATTTTTTCATATGGGTGGCAACAAGCAATATAAATTGCTCTTTTTCCTTCGGGGCTTCTACAGTAGTTGCCAGTTGAACCATTTTTTCCAGAGTTTTGCCATAATGGCGATACTCCATGTCAGGACGGCTATATTCTATTCTTGGGGGTTTTAAATATAAATCTTCTTTTTTGAGGATTTCGTATGGATAATCAATGTCGAGTTTAAAATCGGACATGATAGCCAGATGATCCCACAATATATGTTTGAAATCGTTTACATCACGCAAATGCGGGAACATGTTCCCCATAATGGTAATGATGGTATTTGCACAGCGTTTGCGTTCATTCCGGTCCGATATTGTAAGACAATAGTCTACCATATTTTGTATATTCCTTCCGTATTCGGGAAGAGCCAGTTTTTTTAATTGGGTGTTATATTCCATCTAAATCTTAGAGTTATGAATTTCTTAATTGTTGATATGGGGCTGGCAAAGTGCCATAATGTGCTGTTTCGAGCCTGTGGTTTTATAATTCAGCCTACATCCTATACTAACGGGAAGCAAAGATATACTTTTTATTTGAATCTTTAAAGTCATGTGCATAAAATTATGCATATGAGAAACTTTAGAAACTGTTTGAATTTTATAGCAATTTTTTTTTATAGGTGTTTTCAGATGGATTTTGATCTTTTTGCCTGTCGGTTTAGCGGGCTAAACCAAAAG
>JAISES010000220.1 GCA_031263965.1 Prevotella sp.
GATCCAAAAAAAGCAGTATATTAGCCCGTGTTATCTGTCGAGCTGGGTGATTCCCTTTCTTGGTTATTCCCGACAACCAAACCCGCTCTTCCTGCGTAAGCTGAACCTTGTATTGTTTCACTCTCATTGCCTTTTCCCCTCCTTCTGAGAGTATCGGCTTTTATTCGTGGTACTTTAGCACAATCGAGCTACTAGGGCGATTGTTATGTACTATCGGCTATGCCATACAAAGTGGAAAAAACCGCTCATGTTGTGTTCCAATGTAGCTATCACTTGGTATGGATGCAGAAATATCGGTATAGGATATTGCAAGGGGATATAAAGGAATATGTGGAAAAGAAAATCAGAGCAATCTGCGAATGGAAGCATATAGAAATACTTGAAATGACGATGATACCCGACCATGTCCACATGATGGTGATAATACCTCCAGAGCTGTCAGTTTCCGAAGTAATGGGGATATTGATGAGGAAAACGGCGATAGTCGTTTTTCAACAAACAAAACGATTACGAACAAAGCCGTACGAGGGAATCGCTTCTGGAGCTACTCACAATGGTCGGAATGGATGAGGAAAAGATACGGAGGTACGTAAAGTATCAGGAAGATGCCGAGCGGCAAGACGAAGATCACGAACTACGAGAAGTAAATTTAGATGATTAGTAGAGATTGGTATTACGTTTCCTGTAATGATAGATGGTATAGGTCAGTAATGAGTGATTGATGACGTAATAATCAAGAGACAGATTCTAAATAAAAATATTTTGAAGAAAATCATGGTAGTATAGAACGAAAAAAGGAGTCGGGTTATGAAAACTTTATTAGTCACAGGATCTTCTGGACTCATCGGTTCGGAAGTTTGTACGTATTTTGCACGTCTCGGCTGGAATATTCACGGCATTGACAATGATCAACGGGCAGTCTTTTTCGGCCCTGCCGGGGACACAAGGTGGAATCAAAAGCGACTTGAAAAGACTATTAGAAATTTTGCCCATCACGAGCTTGATATTCGCAATCGTGATGGAGTTCTTGATATTGTCAGGCAAATAAAACCTGATGCGATTGTGCATACTGCTGCCCAGCCTAGTCATGACAGGGCAGCAGACATTCCCTTTGACGATTTTGACATCAATGCTATGGGGACCTTTAATCTGTTAGAAGCAACGCGGCGCTATTCCGCGCAAATACCCTTTGTTCATATGAGTACAAACAAAGTATACGGCGATGCGCCAAATGAAATATCCCTAATAGAACTAGATCGTCGCTGGGATTATGCTGATAAGGAATATCAGGATGGTATTTCTGAAACGTTCAGGATAGATCAGAGTAAGCATTCGTTGTTCGGAGCCTCTAAAGTTGCAGGCGATATTGCGGTTCAGGAATTCGGACAATATTTTAATATGCCTACTGTCTGCTTGCGTGGTGGCTGCTTGACAGGGCCAAATCACACCGGGGTAGAATTGCACGGTTTTTTAAGTTACCTTGTCAAATGCAATCTTGAGCATAAAGAATACACGGTATTCGGTTACAAAGGAAAACAGGTGCGCGACAATATTCATTCTTATGATGTTGCCAGGTTTATCGAGGAATTTGTGAAAGCGCCGAGAATTGCGGAAGTATATAATATTGGCGGCGGGAAAAATAACACTTGCTCTATTTTAGAAGCCTTCGACCTGATTGCATCCATTTCCGGTATTCCAATGAACTGGACCTATAGAGACGAAAACCGGATTGGAGACCATATCTGTTACTATAGCGACTTATCAAAAATGAAAAGCCATTATCCCGCGTGGAACATCACGAAAACTCTGGATGATATATTTATGGAGATATATAATTCGTGGATAGCCAGAAACAAATAACGGTTAATATCATAAACAGGTATCCGCCGTACGTTGGTATAACTGGAGACTCTGCTGCTGAATTAGCGCTCTTTTTTTGCAAAGCGGGTTTTTATGTGAATATGATATGCGTGGATGCCGCCTACAGTGCAAGCGAGGCCGAGAGGAGGTCCGTAGGCACGGTACATAAAATTAGAGCATTTTATAATGGCAAAAACAAGTATTTTCGTTTGTTAGCCAGCTTGTTGGAAGGTTTTTTTTTGATAAAGAAATCAAAAAAAATAGTTTGTGATGTTATAATTTGTATGACAGATCCACCCTTGATAAATGCTTGGGCATCGCTTTTATTAAAACACAAAAAATGGATGTTATGGTCTATGGATTTATATCCAGATGCTTTTGTAGCTGACAAACTTATCTCTGCCAATAATTTATTTTATAAAATAATTGACAGATTAACCATGAAAAATATTCCACAATATATTATAGCATTGGGTCCTGTGCAAGTAGAATATTTAAGAAATAAATATCATGGGAGAAGCCAATTTTTTTCTCTTCCCTGTGGGATTTTTAATTCTGTTCAAGAAAATGTTAAAGAAACGCCAGGATGGGCAGACGATACCGGAAAAATGTTACTTGGTTATTGCGGCAATCTTGGCGAGGCCCATTCTTTAAATTTTTTATATGCCGTAATAGACAATTTAGATGTAAGTAAATTTAAACTCATTTTATCCATCTACGGCTCTAAAGCAGGCAAATTGGAAAAATACATTCAAGGGAAAAAGGGAATAGAGTTAGTATCATTTGTATCACGTGCGCATCTAAAATATATAGATGTTCATTTGGCGTCATTAAAAAAAGAATGGATTAATATATGCGTTCCTTCAAAAACGGTAAGTTCTGTCTGTGCGGGCAGCGCGTTCCTATATTACGGCGCTGAATATTCTGATAATTGGGTGTTGCTCAAAGGTGCCGGATGGCTTATTTCTTCGGATGAAGATGTAAATGGAAGCGTGAAAAGATTTTTTGCTAATTTTCGATATGAAGAATTGGTGTACAAGAAACTAGCGGCTCAAAATGTAGCAAAAAGATTAGCTGAAGAAAAAAAATCCACTTTTGAAAAACTGGTAAAGACAATCCGTGAAATCTCGATAGACAATTCAGTATGTTTTTATAAAAGGA
>JAISES010000256.1 GCA_031263965.1 Prevotella sp.
GTTGCTTGTGCTGGAATTAATGGAAAATCATGGCAATAATTGGAGAGAAAATCTGATGGTACAGAGATTCGCTTGCTGATCAACTTGGGACGTGAGAATTATTCAGCGAACCCTATTTACAGCTATTTTGTATGCAACAATATCATGTGGAGGCAATACAAATAATAGCAGCCAAAAGTCGGCCGATAAAGAATTGGAATATACCGAAACGACTAAAGAGGAGAAAAGCAATGGCGTGTTTGAAATTTTAAGTTTCAATAACGACAGTGTGCAGTTCAGGACCGTTGTAGAAACAAAATTTTATGCACTGGCACTGATGTCTGATAGTGAAATATTTGAAGGTAAAAGCTTTTCCAACTCGGTTGGTACTGTCGGATGGGCAAATGGCGCCCGGTTTTGGGCCGGTTCGACAATGAGAATGCCTGCCTCGTTTGGGGTTGGAGCCATGACACTTCCCGAAGGAGCTGTCCTGACCATTTATGGTTTTGGTATTCCGGAAGGCCTTAAAGCAATAAAAATTAAATTTGTAACCGAAGGTACAACGGAAATGTATTACAATATTCTGAAGTCGTCATGGGATAAGTAACTCATGATCTCTTTTATAGAGTATAAAACACCTGAAATAACTATGGAAAAGAAATATTTCGAAAACAGGGAAGGTTCTCCGAGGAAAGCACTGGCCCGATTTGTACTGATGCTTGCTGTTCCTTTATTATTGACCAATTGCGGAGCGAGCAAAAAAGTAACCGGAGCTTCTACCGGCAATCCGGATATTGCCGAATCTCCGGAGCCGGCATTCCAATTGACGGAAGACTGTGCCTTACTGCACATTTACCGGAAAAGTTCTTTGGCCGGCGCGGCAATAAGCTACGATTTATATTTGGATAATGATAAGATTTTTCGCGCAACGAATAAAAGTAAAACGACAATCAAAATTACAAAAGAAGGAATGAATACATTGTCGGCAAAAACCGAGACAAAAACCGAAATTCCTATAAATATTCAATTCGGTAACGAATATTACATCCGCTGTGGAATGAAAATGGGCGCTTTGGTAGGAAGGCCCAAGATAGAGGTTATGGATAGCCATACGGGAAAGGCAGAGTTTGAAAAAATACCATTAAAGAAAAAATGAGCGCTATAAGAAACTGCATACATATATTTTATTTACAATTTACAAATACAAATTTGACTATGAAATCATTAAAAATTATTCTTTTCGTAACATTTTTCCTGACAGTTATCACTCTCAATGCTCAGGAAAAGAAAGCGACTTTTGGCGTAAAAGCCGGATTAAACCTTACTGATATTACGTCGGACAAAGGGAATTATAACAATACTAAAACAAAGGCCGGTTTTCATGCCGGTATAACACTTGACTATGCGTTCACTCCTCGATGGTATTTGTTAACAGGACTGGAATATACGTCTAAAGGAGTGAAAATTGAGCTGAGTCCTGCCGACCAGGACGTAACCGCTGCATATGTACAGTTGCCTGTTTCGGCCGGTTATAAGTTTCAGGTATCAGAAGATATGGCAATTCTGGTCAGCGCAGGGCCATATTTCGCCTATGGAATACATGGAAAGATTAAACAAGGGAGCTATGAGCAAGACACTTTTGGCGATATTACTCTGAAAAGATTTGATAGTGGCATGAATTTGGGCGTTGCTCTGGAGTGGCGCAAATTATGCTTTAGCCTTGGCGGTGAACTCGGATTCGTTAATGTCATGCAGAAAAATAACAATGAGGCAAATACCAAGAACTCTACTCTTTCGGTAGGTTATAAGTTCTGAGATGGAATCTGTTTCAAGTAACTGATAATAATCAATTGAGATATTTTAAGAAACCTTGTGTAAGGGTGAAACAGTATTTAGCAGAGAAAAAAGGAGCCAATAAACTTTCGCCCTTACACATGTAAAAAATATATCGATACCGGACTTTATATTACTACTTACTCTAAAATATAATTATCATGAATAAAACCTTATTAATATACATATTAGCAGCTATTTTGTTTGGAACAGTTTCCTGTTCAAAAGACGATGACGGAAAGATTGAAGAAGGGGACAAAATAGAAAAAGAAGATATTATCGGGAAATGGACAGCCGTTTCCGGAAAATATAATCTGTCGTTGGAAATTACGGCATCCGGCTATAACTTCCTTCTTAGTGAACCCGGAAACGGTGGTGTCACAGATAACGGTACATATACAATTTCGGATGATGGCAAAATAAATTTTGAAAATAAAAATGCTCTTCTGGCCATAGGATATAAGCAAAATGGAAAGCTTTCGCTTACGTTTGTAAATTCTATTATGATTTCGATGTTAGGTACAGCAGCAGCCAGCAATACAATATTCACACTCTCGGATGAAGATAACGAAGAAGGTGATGAAAATTATGGTTTTTTGATTATTCAAAACCTTAGTGAGGGTAATAATATTGTCGCATTTTATTTCTATGACAGTAAAGGAGATCTTATTGGTTCCGATTCGGATATTCTTGAAGTCGGCTATCAGATTACTTATGAAGATATAATGACGGGTAGCTATATTGTAAAAGTTACGGATGATAAAGGGAAATCATTTACCTCCAAATCATTTAAAATTATAAAGGATAAAGCTACAGTATTGCAATACAATGGTTCGGCACTGAATGTATCAGCAACAGGAATAGATATAAAAAAATCCGGATTATCGGATGCGGCAGTTAATAAGGTAGCCTTAGAATACACTTATGCTGAATCTTTTCTAAAAAAGTATAAAAATGAAATTTTAAATGGTTTATAAAGAAACTGCTTAAATTTTATAGCAAATTTTTATGTTCTTTTTAGCGCAATGCCATTAAGTATCTCCCGATACAAGGCAATACACCGTGTATCAGGGTATTTGTTCATTCGCGTTCAGAGTCGTAGAGCGTTGCCCTGCGCTAATATATTTCGCTCTTTCAGAGCCCCCGCTGGCGCAAACTTGTAGTCTGTGTGTTGCGCAGCAAAAAAAGGATTGCTCTTGGAGCAAGACACGGACAAATGTCCGCGCCAGCGGGGAACATTGGATTGCTTCGTTGCACACCTCATAACGACGGGTTGCAAGGCGTCTTCCCTTTCTCCGTCATTGCGAACCTGAAAGGTGAAACAATCCAGCCGGAATGTTTTAATGGATTGCTTCGGGTAAATCCTCTCAACGACGGGTTGCAAGGCGCCTTCCCTTTCTCCGTCATTGCGAACCTGAAAGGTGAAGCAATCCACCATAACGGCATGATTTTTTATTGTATCCGGTTCAACCTGTCGGCAGCCACATTCCGGCAATAAAGAATCTCAAAAAAGCGTAAAATTCCAGGGTGAACATAAACTATTGTGGTTAAAAGTTTTAGCTTTGGTGTTCGTTGCGGGTTCGGGTAAAAAAGCGCATAATCCTGAAAAAAACAGCCGGACGGCTTGCAGGGTAAATAAAAAGTATTACCTTTGCATCCGCTTACCGGGCGAGGTAATCCGCAACAGGAGATTTAAAGAAAAATATATCCGTAGCAGTCT
>JAISES010000333.1 GCA_031263965.1 Prevotella sp.
TCTTACAACGGATATGGATGTCATCATGGCGCAAATAATCATCATAATCATGCCAATCAGCCCCGGAACAAAGTTATAGGCGCTCTTCATCTGCGGATTGTATAGCATTTTTACTTCCGCATGAATAAACCGGGCATTTTGTATTCCTTTGGATATTTCCTGTTGATATTGCATCATAACCATTTGGAAATAGTTGACCAGAGTAGATGCTTCGTTCGGGTCGGATGCGTCTACCATCAGTTGTATGTCTGCATTGTTTGTATGCAATAGATTGTTACTGAATTGCGAAGGGATAATGATGACCGTTTTACAGCTCCCTTTTTGAAATATCCTTTCTATTTCATCAGGACTATTCAGATAACCGTCCAGGCTGAAATATTTATTATTGCTGATTTTTTCTATCAACTTATGCGATTCTGCCGATCCCGATTCGTCCAATACGGCAAACGGGGTATTCTTTATCTCTGTTGATACGGCAAATCCCAATATCATCAGTAAGACGACCGGAAGTACTAACATGATGATCAATGTCAGCGGATCGCGCGTAATATGATAAACTTCCTTTTTTATAAAGATGAAGAGCTGTTTCATTCTCCGTTTCTTTTTGTATCTCTTGCCAATGCTTGAAATACCTCATCCATCGATTCTGCTTTAAACTCTGTTTTTAATTCGGACGGGGAACCCAATGCCCGTATTTGTCCGTCTACCATAATAGAAAGGCGGTTGCAATATTCCGATTCATCCATGTAATGCGTTGTTACAAAAGAAGTAATCCCATCGTCCGAGGCCTTATATATCATTTCCCAGAAAGTTCGCCGCGCCATTGGATCCACACCTCCGGTAGGTTCGTCCAGAAACACTATCTTAGGAGAGTGGAAAGTAGATACGGCAAAAGAGACTTTTTGTTTTATACCTAAAGGCAAAGAACTGACTAATGTATTTTGTTCGGTTTTGAGGTCCAGATCATTCACTACAACTCCGGTCTTATATTTAATGTCTTTATCACTCATTCCGTATATCCCGCCGAAAAGCCGCAGATTCTCCCGTGTTGTCAAATCTTCGTAAAGGGAAAATTTCTGACTCATATAGCCGATGTTCTTCTTTATTTTATCGGCTTCTTTGTATATATCATATCCTGCGACACTTCCTTCGCCCGATGTCGGGCTCAATAATCCGCAAAGCATCCGCATGGCTGTTGTCTTTCCCGCACCGTTGGCTCCGAGGAAGCCGAATATCTCACCTTGACCAACCTCGAATGAAATACGGTCTACGGCTTTGAAGCTGCCGAACTTTTTTGTTAAGTTTTTTGCTTCAATTATTTTCATGGCTCATCAGTTGTATGAAACAGTCCTCTATAGTCGGTTCTATCTCTTTTAGTTCATAGCCGGGGAAATCTATGCCGGTATCATCCCCGTTGAAAATGACATGCAGATATTCGCCCGATATGTAGCACCGGCTGATGTTCCGCTGGCTTTTCAATTGTTCCAGCAGATGATAATTATTCTTTGACTTGGCTGCATACAACTTATGCGGATAATCGGCGACTGTCTGTTGAGGCGTGTTTACGGATAATATTTTGCCTGTTTGCATCAGGGCTATGCGGTCGCACATGCCTGCCTCGTCCATATATGGGGTAGATACCATAATTGTTATACCTTGCACTTTCAGTTTTTTCAGCATATCCCAGAATTCCTTGCGGGACACAGAGTCTACTCCGGTTGTCGGTTCATCCAGAAACAGAACATCCGGTTTATGAATGAGGGCGCAACACAAAGCCAGCTTTTGCTTCATCCCTCCCGATAATTTGCCTGCACGCCGTTTTTTGAATGGCTCTATTTGCACATATATGTCTTTTATCAGATCATAGTTAGCCTCAACAGAGGTATTGAAAACATTCGCAAAAAAATTAAGATTCTCCTCTATTGTCATATCCTGGTAGAGAGAAAAGCGTCCGGGCATATAACCTATCCTGTTGCGTATTTCGCGGAAACCGTCCACTACATCGGTAGAATCGACAGAAGCTGTCCCCTTGTCGGCAAGCAACAAAGTCGTCAATATCCTGAACAGGGATGTTTTTCCTGCACCGTCGGGACCTATCAACCCGAATAATTCGCCTTTTTCTATTTGCAGGTTTATATTATCCAGTGCATGAACGGGTTGTTTGCCTGCGTAAGTTTTGGATATGTTGTTTATCAAGATCATTCCTTGTCGTTGTTAAAATCTACATCGCCGTACATGCCTGTTTTTATCAATCCGTCAGTGTTTTCAACTGCAATTTTAACTGCATATACCAGATTTTGCCGTTCATCCTGTGTCTGTATGGTTTTAGGCGTGAATTCCGCTTTGCCGGATATCCACGAAACAATTCCTTTATATGATTTCTGAGTATCATCAGCCGCATTAATAAAAACGGTAACCTCTTGCCCTGTTCTGATACTTTCCAGTTGTGTGGAAACGGTATACGCCCGCAAAAACATATTCCTTGTATCAGCCAGCTTATATAATGGCCTGCCCTGCGAGGTCATTTCCTTTGCTTCCGCATACTTGCTCAACACAACTCCATCGATAGGATTGATGATGCGGCTTTTTGCCAACTGGTCTTCTATTTGAGCTACCTGTATTTCATAAGCGCTGCTTTCTTCATTAAGGCTATTTACAGATGTGCTTAGAGAATTTAATTGTGCTGCCAAAGACCGTTGAAGCACAGCCAGTTGAGAGTCGACATCATCCAACTGCTTTTGTGTAGCAGCGCCATCTTTCAAAAGATTTCCTATCCGGCGTTTTTCTGTTTCAGCTTTAGATATTTGCTCTTTAATGATTGCTACCTGAATCGACACATCCAGACGCCTTACATTTACGGCTTTGGATGTAGCCTGCAATTGCAGTTTTCTTAAATACAACTGGGTTGTGTCCACGTATCCCAGATATTGACCTTTTGTCAGCATATCACCTTCAGTTACATCGAACTGTTCTATTTTGCCGGTTGCTTCGGCTGAAATGATAATCTCGGTTGCTTCGAATGTTCCCGATGCATCGTGGTCGAATTTGTTGCGGTTGCAAGACGAGCAGACAAGTATGAGTCCTGCTATCAGTATTGTATATTTCATATTAGTTTCCTTGAATATATTTATAATTATAAATGCTTGCCAGATATTGTATATTGTGAAGCGCTCTGGCTTGCATTGCTTGGTTTTCGGCGTTTATGTCACGAATAAGCTCATTGGTTTGGTATATTCCGTTTTTATATTTGCTTTCGCCTGCTTTTCTGACACGGTTCCTCAATTGGATAATTTCATTGTCTTTGGCTAACAGTTTCTGTGCTTTTTGAATTTCGAACTGTTGCTGGGTCAATTGCACATTTGTATTGAACAGAAAAACATCTTGCTGTACATCGATACTGTTCTTATTATTAACAATAAGTTTCCGTTCATTCGTTTTGGTATACAGGTTCCCGAAGTTCCAGCTCAATTTAACGCCTCCGATAGCGAAGAGTTTGAATTTGGTGTCCAGCATATTCAATCCGGGACGTCCATATCCTCCTTGCGCGAATAATCCGATCTGAGGCAGGTTTTTAGCCGTTATCGAACTCTCTTGTTTATCGAGCAATAGCCGTTGCGACTGATACAGGGACAGTTCGGGGCGTGTAACGTTACCGTATGCAATGTTGCCGTCCGGTTGTTGCAAAATGGTATTATTATCCAACTCCTGATGAATGAATAGTCCCAACATGCTTAAATATGCTTGCCTTATGCTTAACTGTTCGGTTCTGTTTTGGTCTATATTCAGCAACTCTACGTCAATTTGGTCCAGATCGGATTGCATGGCTACGCCATTCCTGAACATAGACCGGGCTATATCTCTGTTTGCCTTCATTGTGGCTTCTGTCAGATCGAGTATTTTTAATTGTTCATCTATTACCAGTATGCCGAAATATAGTTGATTGACTTTTTCTTTAATAGAATATATGCTGACTTCTATTTTTTGTTTTTCCACATCAGTACTGGCTTTGGTGATTTGCTTCTGCGCATCGATAGCGCCCCCGTCCCAGATTAGTTGCGTAGCATCTATGGTTGCTTTATATTGGTCTTTCTTCATAGCGGGTATTCCGGCATTCGGTATAGGCAATGATGACAGATCGACAGGCATTTTTGTTACATCCGATTGGTATGTAGCCTGTCCGTTCAAAGAAAACAGGGGAAGATATTTTTTTGAGATATTTTCCAATGAGTATTGTCCGGCGAGGGATATTAGCCCGTATTGTTTAATCAGAGGATAATTATCCTTTGCCTTTTGGTGACATCCATCCAAAGTTAAGACGGCCTGGGTATAAGCCGTACTGCAAATCAGCAAAAGTGTAATTAAAAGGAAATTCTTTTTCATAGACTCCATATTTTATTCAAGTTTGAGCATTGTTTTTATCCACAATGGAATGAGTTGCCGTCTTTCTTCGATAAAACTTCTTGGTGGTAATGTAAAAAAGCTGATATTTTGAGTATCAGCCTTCTATATTATAGTTTCTAAATTATAGTTTCTAATCTATTTTCGGCTTTTGGGAGGTTTGTTAGCTTTCGGCTTGGGCTTATTGGCTGCCACTTTTTGCTTTCCTACTCTCAATCCGCTTGCAGGTTTTCCTTTCGTTTTAGGTTTCGTTTTTCCGGTTGGTCTTTCTGTTTGTGCGGCCGGTGTTTGTTTTGAGCCGTCTGCTTTTTTCGTTGATTTTGAAATACTGTTGGCCTTACGGTAATCCTTTTTCAGGTCCGATTTTTCAAGAGCTTTATTGAAGTTTTTATTGCTATTCGAAGGCTTTGGGGATTGCGCTGTCTTTTCCGAATCTTCGAGCATATCAAATAAGCCCTCCAATTCCGAATTTGTAAGGTTTCTCCAGTTTCCCAGCCCCAGATTGTCCAGCTTAATATTCATTATCTGTATACGTTCCAGCATTAATACTTCGTAATTGAAATATTCACACATGCGTCTGATCTGCCTGTTCAAACTCTGAATAAGTGATATTTGAAACATGTATGGATTTATTTCTACAATCCCGCACTTGCGAGTGACCCTGTCTAAGAGAGGAACACCCTGTGCCATACGGGTCAGAAACTCTTTTGTAACAGGTTTATTTACCTTGACTAAATAATCTTTTTTGTGGTTGTTTCCCGCTTTTAATATTTTATTTACAATATCGCCGTCATTAGTCAACAGAATCAATCCCTGAGAATCTTTATCCAACCGTCCGATAGGGAATATACGTTGCTCATGCCTGATATAATTGATGATATTATCTTTCTCCCGTATATCAGTCGTACTTACAATACCCACAGGCTTGTTGAAAGCAATATACACAGGTTCGATATCATTTATTATAGGCTCTCCGTTTACTTTTACTTTTTGTCCGGGTAAAACCCGCATTCCTACCGAAGCCCGTCTTCCATTGACAGTAACTTTTCCTTCCTCAATAAATCGATCGGCATCGCGACGGGAACAAAATCCTGAATTGCTGATATATTTATTTAATCTGTATTCCATTTATTCATTTTATTTAAAAACACAAAGATCATAATTTTTTGAATATTTTACTGATATTAATATATTAATATTCATTTTCTTTTGTGTCAGGAGTGAACGACAACTTTTATGCTTCAATGCCTGGGCTCCAATAAACTGTCATCCGCATTTCCTGCATAAATAATTTTGCGTCCCTTATGATTTCTTCCCATTCCTTTTTATCTTTGTGCTTCGGCAATCAGGCTATGGAGCGTGATTTTTATCTGCATTTACAAAAATGCCGATTCATCCCCTGATTGCCATATATTTACACCGGCATACTTTTTACATCAACACCAAATATATTTATAATGAGAACATACACCAATGTAAAAGATTTAGGAAATTTAAAGTCCGCAGTAGAAGAAGCCCTTGAGATAAAGAAAAATCGCTTTGCCTACAAACACCTTGGAGAGAACAAAACTTTATTGATGGTATTTTTCAACTCCAGCCTACGCACCCGGTTGAGTACACAAAAGGCCGGAATGAACCTGGGTATGAATACAATGGTTCTGGATATTAATCAGGGAGCATGGAAACTGGAAACCGAACGGGGCGTAATCATGGATGGTGACAAATCGGAACATATCCTGGAAGCTATACCTGTGATGGGTAACTATTGCGATATTATCGGTGTGCGTGCTTTTGCCCTGTTCGAAAACAAAGAAGATGATTATCAGGAGAAAATCCTGAATCAATTTATTCAATATTCAGGAAAGCCGGTATTCAGTATGGAAGCTGCAACAGGACATCCGTTGCAAGCGTTTGCCGATCTGATAACAATAGAAGAATATAAAAAATCAGCACGTCCAAAAGTTGTCATGACATGGGCTCCACACCCGAAAGCATTGCCTCAGGCTGTACCAAATTCGTTTGCTGACTTTATGAACGAAGCTGAGGTGGATTTTGTAATAACACATCCGGAAGGCTATGAACTGGATTCTAAATTTGTTCGTGGGGCAAAGGTAGAATACAACCAAGATAAAGCCCTGGCGGGAGCTGATTTCGTGTATGCAAAAAACTGGGCGGCATACGCAGATCCTGATTACGGGAAGATATTAAGCAAAGACAGGTCATGGACTGTAACAACTGAAAAGATGGCTTTGACTAACAATGCTTATTTTATGCACTGTTTGCCTGTTCGCCGCAATATGATTGTAAGCGATGATGTGATAGAAAGCCCGCAATCTATTGTAATACAGGAAGCTGCAAATCGGGAAATCTCGGCTCAAACAGTAATAAAAAGAATGTTGGAGAACTTATAAATCCAATCCGGCCATTAAGAAACAGTTTCTAAAATAAAAGGAGCACCTAGCGATGCTCCTTTTGCCATTTATGTTTTACCTCACTAGAACTTATACCCGACAGTCAACAGGCCTTGGAAATTATTTGTTTTAAAGACTGTCTTATCTGAAAAATCAAATGCATAGAAATCATCTTTCTGGCTCTTCATTACAAAAGCAACATCTACATAAAACTGAGGTGTCAATTTATACCCCAATCCATACGTAATATATTGAGCATCTCCATCCAACCCGTATTGGGTAACAGCACGTGCATCGGTAATAATATAATCGTCACTTGTCGTTACCTCTGTTTTTACAGGACTCTGCATCCATGCATAGCCTACACGTCCTGAGAAACGATCAGTGAAACGATATTCTGCACCTACACGCACAGTAGAAGCGGTACGGAAAAATCTCTTAATAAATTGGTTGGGATCTGCTTTAAAATCGCGCCCGTCACGATCGTAAAGTTTCATACTTCCATAATTGGTCAATTCATAGTCGGCGCTGAGAATAGCTTTGCTTCCTATAACTCCGGCCAGGCTGAATGTCCATTTGTCGGGTGTACGGTATTGATAGTCCATTACGGCCGCATCATCACGGTTGTATGTTCCAATCACCTTGTCGGTATATTCGGGTCTTAGATTGGCTACCCCTTTCAAGCCATTCAAATCATGAGCTAAATCTGTAAAGAAACGATCTGTCATATTGTACCAGGTAGGAGAATGGTATGCAACCCCGATACGCAGTTCCTGTACAGGTTTTACGATAACTCCGGCTTTAACCTGCCATCCTGTTCCATCGGTGCGGAGACTGTTTTCCATATCGAAACCTCTTTTTTCGCCTCCATCTCCAAATTCTTCTGTATATCTAGAATACAAACGGTAATTAATATCCGTCATTGATAATGTCAATCCTACACTCAAAACATTAGAGAATGTAGTCCCCATATTGAAATCATACGAGCTCACAGAACCTTTTTCTCTGGCATACAATTTATTAGCCACATACAAGCCATCTACAGCAGAGTAATAATATTTACCCAATTGATCTTCACCTTCGTTAATCAGAAACGAATTATAACCAAGTACAGTTAGCCAGTCCTGACTGTTCCAGACATCCCATATTTGAGCATCGGTCAGTCCATCCAGTGATACGGAAGAAGAGGGTACCCTGCTTCCTGTAGATATATCAGCCATGTGGTCAGTCAGGGATCTACTTAGTCCACCTGCGCCTGTTTGATATTTACGGTCAAAATTTTTCAACCTGTTATATGAAAAACCGACATTCAAAGCAGGGGCAACATCGCTGTTCAGAGGAAATACAGTAACAAAAGCGAGATTATCGAAATTTACACTGAATTTATTTTGATCAATTTTCCCACTATTCAATAGTTCTGTTTGAGTACCTGAATTTTGGAAGTTCAATGTTGTAACAATCTCCGAATTTCGATACACGCCTATACCGGCAGGATTGATAGCTATACCGGATATATCTCCGCCCAGAGCACCAAAAGCTCCTCCCATGGAAACAGAACGTGCGGTACCTGTCAGATCATTCTTGGAATATCTATAAGCGTCCATTGCATTCTGAGCCTTTACAACTCCTAATGAAAATAAAGCTGCGATTAAGAATAATGTTATCTTCTTCATAATTTTTTATTTTACTTATACCTTTTGCCAAAAAGCTGTTTCAACGTCAATTACTCTTTTGAAACAGCCTTTCATTGCTTTTATTTGTTTTATATTAGTGTTATCTACCGCGACCGCCGCCACTTCTACTGCTTCCGCCGCCTGAAGAACGGGAAGATGAACTACTTGAGCTTGAGGAAGAACTCGAACTTGAGGAACGGGAACTTGAGCTATAGCTTGAACTTGGTCTCGAGCTCGACGAACTTGAACTGTTATAGCTTGGGCGGGAACTGCTACTGGAACTACTTGATCCGGAACTATTATAACTAGGACGGGAACTGCTCGAACCGGAACTGTTATAGCTCGGACGAGAGCTCGAAGATGAGTTGCCGGAGTTATAGCTCGGACGAGAACCACTACTTGAGTTATTTGAATTGTAGCTCGGACGGGTAGATGGCCTTGTAGTTACGCTGCTTGACGAACCGCGGCCACCACTGCTGTTGGTTGAGCTATTATAGCTTGGACGGGTTGCTGGCCTTGTAGTTACATCGCCTGACGAACCGCGGCCACCACTGCTATTGGTTGAGTTATTGTAGCTCGGACGGGTTGTTGGTCTTGTAGACACACTGGAAGACGAACCTCTTCCTGTAGTTGAGTTGTTATAGCCCGGACGGGTAGACGGTCTTGCAGATACGCTCGAACCACGTCCTCCTGCGTTATAGCCTGGGCGGGCGCCTACACTCGAACTGCGACCTGCACTTGCATATCCGCCACGACTGGATCCATAATATCCTGTACGGGGACGTCCTGTATAGTTGTATTGATTACGATGATACCCGTAGTAATGGTTATGTCCGCCATACCAGCCGCCACCATACCAACCTCCGTGCCATGGGTAATAACTGTTCCAGCCATAGCCATAGCCCCAGCTACTATAATACCAAGGCCTGCTCCAACTCCAACTGCTATAATACCATGGATCATAATATCCCCATGCATAAGAAGGGTAATACCATGAATCGTACCATGGGTAATAGCTGTTCCAGCCAAAGCCAAATCGTGCGCGATTGCTATAATAATTGCCGTAATTATCATCTAACACATAAACGTTTATTTCACCATCGCCGGATATTATCACACTATTTTCCGGATTATGGAATTTAACTATACGGTCGGTATACTGATAGTCCTGATATTCGTCTTCAGTATATAGCGTATCGTCTTCGGCATACCGGTTTTCGTATACATCTACATTTCCCCTGCGGTTATACGCATCCACATCAACTGTTACGTTGCCCACAGTTTCCAATGTCACATCTCCGTTATCTTTGACCAAAAGTACCTGAGTAGGCTTAACCTGTTTCCGGGAAGTTACTTTTTTAACCTCGGTTGTCTTTTTCTCTTTCGGTTTGGAAGGAGCATAGATGTCATCCCATTCTTCCTGTGCAAAAGCAAAGAACGGTATTACCGACACCAGAATCAACAGTAATAAATTTTTAGTCTTCATAATCTGTTCTCCTATATTTATTTTCAATTAATGTATTTAACTCGTCTTACATAAAGTTCAATATACTCGTTAGACTGCTCAATATCTTAAAGGTTTAATCAATCTGCCAATAATTATGCCTATAGTAAGATTAACAAATATACGAACTTAATTTCTTATATGGTTCTTCCTTTATATAAAAGATGCATAGATACGTTATTTTGTTGCGTTCATTCTGTTAAAAAAACGCAATCGGAAAATAATAAAGTTCTATCTGCGTTGAAATGTCTATTTTTTTAGACAAAATGTTTTGCAGTCTATTTTTTTAGACTACATTTGTATGTATTAATAATATTCGAAATCAAAATAATTATCACATGAAAAAAACAATTCTACTATCATTTTTTTTAATTGTCGCATTATCAGGCTTTGCCCAGATAGTTATAAGAGGGACAACCAATGGCAGCCAAACCCCGGTATCGAACATATCTGTAACGAAAAAAAGTAAAAAAGACATCAAAACCAACACGTTGGATGCAGCCACTATCAGATGTTATTACAAATTTACACAACCGCTTACCGTGGATAAAGAGGTGTTTCAAGTTGCAGATACTATGACACTGGATATAGGGCCTAAGAAGTCTGTGTACTATGATGGCACACGCATAAAAAGAGACTCTGTTTTCAACAAAATGATGAGTTCCGGTCTGAATCCAAGTAATATAAAAAGCATATCTGTGCTAAAAGATCAGGATGCTTCGGTATTGGACGGAAAAGGGGGGACAACTTTTGAATCCTCATCACGGGGCGAAACAGCCAAATTATACAAGAACAGACAAGATATGGAAGTTATTATAACCGACAGGGAAGATGCACAATGGTATAAGTGCACAGAAAAAAATACCTCGCAACAATGGGATATTACCTCCGACACGCTAACTGTGCTGGGTTATCTCTGCCAAAAAGCGACTGCCACTTTCCGGGGTCGCAGCTATGAAGCATGGTTCACACCCGAAATACCTGTAAACGACGGCCCGTGGAAACTATACGGCTTACCCGGTTTGATACTCAAAGCCTCAGACGCAGAAAATTTATTTTCTTTCGGGATTATAGGCCTGGAGCAACTGCAAACACCGGTGAATATCGATATGGCCGAAGAGGAATACATCAATTGCAGCAGGAAAGACCTGGCTAAAGTTAAAGCTAAACAGAACGGGGGTATGGTTCTCAACATTAACGGAGGAAATGTAACTTTGATAAGTAAAAGAAACAAAAACGAATACCTTCAATTAGAGACCGAATAAGATCATGAGGATATATACGCTGATATTATGCATCATGGTTTGCAC
>JAISES010000344.1 GCA_031263965.1 Prevotella sp.
TATCATTTATTTTTTCCGTATTATTCACATATAATTTCACTATCTTCTGTAAATTAGACACTTGTTTTCCCATGTCAGGATAGTCAATCAATAAATATTCTAATCCGCAAAAAACAAGCGCTTCAAATTCATGCAACTGAATATATGGAATAAATTTACAAGAACTTATATCGTCGGCAAAACAATTTTCCAGTTCTACTATTCTTTTATAACAATCTGCCATTTTCTTTGCTTCCGAATATCCCGGAAAATCATCAGGTAAAGCATAAAAATCAAACATGGTTGTATAATAATGCTTCTCAAAAGTACATTTAGCATGTTGTTTAATCAACAGTTCCAAATCATTTTTCACTTGCTTATAGCTAAGTATTCCACCTCTGATATTCCTTTTTCTATTTGTAATGAGAATGGTAGTCTTAACCACAATATCATAGTTTTTTAAATACACTTTCAGCACATTATTCGCAAAACGGTCTTCCGTCTGCCCTTCGCAAAGAACATTTAAAATAACTTGACTCATGGGCGACCTCCTATCACATTTTTATCCCACAATTCACTCAGTGAATAATTTTCTAACCAATCTTTTAATTCTTTTTCATCTAATTTATGAACAATCGAAAATCCTTTCTCCTTATCCGATTCAATAATAGTAATATCTTGGGCTTCAAATTCATCTACCAATCCGGGCGACTGCGTTGCAACAACAACTTGGGTATGCATCGCTGCCTCTTTCAACATAGTAGCTAATTGTCCGATAGCTGAGGGATGCAATCCCAGTTCCGGTTCATCTACAATAATTACATTAGGCATCGTTTTCGTTGGTTGAAGCAACAACGTAGCCAGCGCTATAAAACGGATAGCGCCATCCGAAAATTGTTCCGGCAAAAAAACGTAATCGTTAGGATAAATATCCGTCCATTTTAATGAAACATATCCTTTTTCATTGGGTTCCAAATAAAAATCATTGAATTGCGGCATTATCTGATTAATATAACTCACAATTCGCTGATAATTAACATAATATTCATTTTTTAAATAATGAAGAAATGAAGCTAAGTTATTTCCTTCTGCTTGCAAATATTTTACAATATCAACCGGAGAAGACTGGCGGATAGGGCTTTCCGGCGATGAATCGTGAAATTGATAAACCTTGCAATTAGATAGCATATTACTCATTATCCGATTTGTTTCGTTACCTCTTACTTGAATTAGAGCAGACTCTTTGAAATCAGAATTCAATACTATTTTTTTTAGTTCTTGACCTTTTCTACACCATTCTATTTCTTCTGAGGTTATTATCAGTCTGTCGGGTGTTGCATGTGTGAGAGCAAAACGATAAATATCATATCCTTTTGTTGTCTCGAAATATAATTCTCCTTTAATTTTATCAGTATGCTTAGCTCCGTAATGCAAGAACACTTGGCTGGTGCCGGCTTTTTCCACAAACAGTTGGAGACTGCCGGTCATCATATAGTTCAGCATTTTGAAAAAGCTGATAATATTGCTTTTACCCGATCCATTTGCTCCCAAAAAGATATTGATTTTATCCAATTCAATTTCTATTGGATTCTTAGGCGAAATGGATTTATATCCGCTTATGCATATCTTTTTTAATAACGTTGCCATAATTCTACTTGTTCTTATTTATACATACTTTCCCACCATCGAGAATCGTCTTTCAACCACTTGGCAAACCACGCATAAATGGAATGATTCCACTCGATGCGGCGTTTGTAGTTGGCAATGCCGTGGTTTTCACCTTTCACCTGAATAAATTCCACCGGACGCCCCAGTATTTTCAGAGCAGTGTACATCTGAATACTTTCGCCGATGGGTACATTTGTGTCGTCCGTGCCGTGCAACAGCAGCAGAGGCGTATGTATCTTGTCGGCGCTGAACAAAGGGCTTTGATTGATATACAAATCACGGTTGTTCCAAGGGTAACTGTTGGCGCTGGCGCCCGAACTGTACGTATAACCCCAGTAGCCTTCGCCCCAATAGCTCGTAATGGAACTGATGCCCGCATGAGAAACGGCGGCGGCAAACAAATCGGTCTGCGTTTGCAGATACATGGTCATAAATCCACCGTAGGAAGCGCCGATGCAGCCAATCTTCTTCTCGTCCACAAACGGATGTTCCTTAACAAACTGTTTCACGCCTTCGATAATATCTTCTGCGGTGCGTTTTCCCCACGCATTGACGTGAAGCGCCGAAAATTCCTGTCCGTATCCGATTGTACCGCTGGGTTGCAGCACATACACCACATAGCCCATCGCTGCATACACGTGCATCGGGTACGGATGGTCGAATGTGCGGGCGGTAGGCGTTGTTCCGCCATAATAATATACGATTGCCGGATATTTCTTCGCCGGGTCGAATGTCGGCGGCAGGTAATAGCGTCCTTCAATCGTTGCGCCGGCCGACGAAGTGAAATTCCAATCTTTTACTTCCCCCAAAGCGAGCGCGTCGAAAGTTTCTTTCAACGGATCGGCTACCAAGACGGATTTTCCTGTTTTCAGGTCAAGCAGGTAAGCTTTAGTTGAATTGGATACGCT
>JAISES010000355.1 GCA_031263965.1 Prevotella sp.
CCCCTCTTGAAACCCTGCTCTAAGACCAAACGCTCCCTGCCTGAAAGTTGTGGTGTATTGACTCTGCCCATGCATGCAAAGATACAAAATAATATAAAACAATTTTGATGACATACTTACTTGAATTAATTTTTAATCCGATTAAATCATACAAGTCTTTATATGATTGACAGGAAATAAAATTGCATATAAATAAAGAAACCGTTAGAAAAAATATAATTTTTTTATCCATAATTTTCATATATCCGGAATTTGCTAATTAATTGTTCTCGGGTCGGTGATTTTTCCCGTTACTGCCGCCGCCGCTGCGATCAATGGTCCGGCAAGGATAGTGCGCGCGCCCGGTCCCTGACGCCCTTCGAAGTTACGGTTCGAAGTAGACACGGCGTATTTTCCGGCAGGAACTTTGTCATCGTTCATAGCCAGACAAGCAGAACATCCCGGCTGGCGAAGTTCAAAACCGGCGCCGGTAAGAATCCTGTCCAGCCCTTCAGCCTTAATTTGGTCTACGACCATATGACTTCCGGGTACAAGCCACGCAACGACATTGTCCGCTTTCTTTTTGCCTTTTACAAAACCGGCAAAAGTACGGAAGTCTTCGATACGGCCGTTGGTACAGCTACCGAGGAATACATAATCGATTGGTTTACCTTCTACTTTTTCGCCCGGTTGGAATCCCATATAGTCCATCGATTTTTGGAAAGAGATCCGTCCGGCTTCATCTATTTGTTCAAGCGACGGGATAGAATCGTTTATAGCCATACCCATTCCCGGATTAGTTCCGTATGTTATCATAGGTTGAATGTCTGCCGCATCGAAAGCCAGTTCTTTGTCGAATCCGGCGCCTTCGTCTGTTTTCAGTGTTTTCCAATACGCGAGAGCTTTATCCCATTCTTCACCTTTTGGCGCAAACTCGCGGCCTTCTACATATGTAAATGTTGTTTCATCCGGGGCGACAAGACCGCCTCGCGCACCCATTTCTATACTCAGGTTACATAGTGTCATGCGTTCTTCCATCGACATATCGCGAATGGCTTCACCTGCATATTCAACAAAGTATCCGGTAGCGCCGCCTGTTGTAAGTTTGGAAATCATATACAGGGCAAGGTCTTTGGCTGTAACCCCTTTGCCCAGCTTGCCGTCGAACGTGATGCGCATCGTTTTCGGACGCGATTGGAGAATACATTGAGTAGCAAGCGCCATTTCCACCTCGCTTGTACCTATTCCGAAAGCTATCGCGCCAAATGCACCGTGAGTAGAGGTGTGACTGTCGCCACAAACGATGGTCATCCCCGGTTGGGTAAAACCGTTTTCAGGGCCGATTATGTGCACCACACCATTCTTTTTATTACCCAATGCATACAAGGTAAGTCCAAATTCCTGAGCGTTTTTGGACAGGGTATCTAATTGATTCCTCGAGACCGGATCTTTTACAGGCCGGTCCTGATCAATTGTAGGTGTGTTATGGTCTGCCGTCAGTGTCGTCTTCTCCGGACGGTACACCTTTAGCCCTCTGGCTCTTAGCCCGTTGAAGGCCTGTGGGCTCGTTACTTCGTGACAGAAGTGACGGTCGATATATAACTGAGTGGGTCCCTCTTTTACAGAAGACACCACATGGGCGTCCCAAATTTTGTCGAACAAAGTTTTCATATCTAAAATTCTATTTTTGTTGATCTAACTTTTTAATTAACTTTCTACCCAGATTTTGCCCGGGGATTTCTATGAATTTATGAGTGAGTATTGAAGCTGCATAACTTGCGATAAAAAGACAAATATATGCTAATATATAATATAGACAGGCTGTTAATGTATTATCTATCTTGATCCATGACAACCAGTCGAAACGATTGAAAAAAGTCTGCATTACAAAATGCATCAGATACAGGCTGAAACTGACTTTTCCTATAGCTGCCAATATTCTGTTAGAGAATATCCTGTAAGCCTTTTGGGACAAAATTACAAGTAATAAGAAAAAGACTATGCTATACACAAAATCGTATGGGACAGGTATGTAGCAGTATATGAAAATTGTGGCGGCAAGTAAACATATCGAAGGCCGTTTTATGTCGTCAATGTTGAGTTTACCCATGATAATAAAAAAAGCAAGCATTCCCAAGGAGAATACAGGTAATTGAGCTATAAAATAATATTCTAAAAAATTCCCCTGATCTGCATATGTTCCTTTCAAAATGAAGTGCATGGCCGATGAAAATAATAATGTAATCAAAACGAACCGAAATGCAGAATTTATATTTTTTATCTTGGAAAACAGGAAGGGAAACAACATGTAGAAAGTAAATTCTACTGTAATAGACCATCCACCCGGAACATAGCGATGGATATATTCGGGGAAAAAGCCGTTGATAAAAAAGATATTTGTAAACAGTTCTTTCTTGGGTATATTATCCCAATTGATATTGGCTATATCGAATCCGGCATAAGACGAAAATGTAAAATATATAATTGCCAGATAATACATAGGAGCAATACGGAAGAACCGGCGTATAAAAAAATTACGGGTAGCATGATCCTCGTATTGCCGTTTTTGATGTGAAAGCATCAATGTGAAGGCGCTTACAATGAAAAATAAGTTGACTCCTAAATGGCCGTTGCCGATAAACAAGGCTACACAATCAGGAAAATAAGACATCGCCGGCCATACTCCTTTCGTAAACGGTATATGTACCAATATGACAAGCAATATGGCAATTCCCCTGAGGCTGTCTATATATTCGAGCTTTTTATTTTCCATCTGTTATTTTCGGTACATTTACGTAGCTGTTCATATCCATTCCCTGTCATCTGTTTATTAACGGATTATTTTACAAATTTATTTACTGCATTAATGAATGCTTCTGCTGAGGCGGCTATAATATCGGTATTGGCCGAAAAACCATAATAAACCGCACCGTCATGTTCCACTTGCATGTGTACTTTACCTGTGTCGTCACTGCCTCTGTTAATGGCCTGTATGAGAAATTCTTCAATAACTGTTTCTCTGCGTATAATTTGTTTGATTGCTTTTATTGCGGCGTCTACAGGGCCATTTCCCGAAGCCGACGATTCGAATTTTTCGCCTGCGATATCCATCCCTACACTGGCTACACTGCGAATGCCTATACCTGAAGTTACCTGGAGGTAATCCAATTTGATACGATGCATTTTTGTTGTTTCTTTTCCGGCTAAGATTAAAACATCTTCGTCGGAGATATCTTTTTTGCGGTCGGCCAGGTCAAGGAATCGCTGATATAATTCTGCCAATTGGTCTTCATCCGTTTCTATGCCGAGCAAGCTTAACCTGTTCTTTAGAGCGGCGCGTCCACTGCGGGCTGTAAGTACAATTGCATTGTCGTCTATACCGACATCCTTGGGGTCGATGATTTCGTAAGTAGACAGATGCTTCAATACCCCGTCCTGATGTATTCCCGATGAATGGGCAAATGCATTCCGCCCGACAATTGCTTTATTGGGTTGCACAGGCATATTCATAAGGCTCGAAATCATCCTGCTTGCCGGATATATTTTTTGCGTGTTGATATTTGTGCTGATGTTCAACTCTTTGTGGCTCCTTATTGCCATTACAATTTCCTCCAGAGAGGTGTTTCCGGCGCGTTCGCCTATGCCGTTTATTGTAACTTCTACTTGCCGCGCTCCATTCAGCACGCCCATGATTGAGTTTGCTGTAGCCATACCCAAGTCCTGATGGCAGTGTGTAGATAAAATAGCGTTTTTCATATCCACATTATCTGTCAGGTATTTTATTTTTGCCCCATATTCTGTTGGGAGACAATACCCTGTGGTATCGGGAATGTTTACGACAGTAGCTCCTGCATTTATCACAGCCTGTACTACACGCGCCAGATAGGCATTGTCTGTACGGCCTGCGTCTTCGGCATAAAACTCTATATCTTCTACAAAGCGCCGGGCATATTTTACTGCTGCAACGGCACGTTCTATGATTTCATCTTGCGTTGAGTTGAATTTATACTTAATATGATATTCAGATGTCCCTATTCCTGTATGGATACGTTTCTTTTTTGCATATTTAAGAGCTTCTGCCGCTACTTCTATGTCTTTTTCCACGGCGCGGGTAAGTGCGCATATTGTGGGCCAGGTTACGGCTTTAGATATTTCTGCCACCGAGTTGAAATCTCCCGGGCTGGATACGGGGAAACCGGCTTCGATAACGTCGACACCGAGCGATTCGAGAGCTTTGGCTACTTCTATCTTTTCGATTGTGTTTAACTGGCAGCCGGGCACTTGTTCCCCATCTCTCAACGTGGTATCAAAAATAAATAACTTGTCCATAACTTTTTTTAATTGAATTACTAAAGTACATAAAAAAACCTTTCTCATCTACTGCGAGTGAGAAAGGCTCTGTTTTTTCTTTGTATTTAAATACTACATAGCAATGCTCACTCTAAATATCTCCAGAGCAGAATGAGCGAACTAATAATAATACTATGCGATTTCATTATATATACATTCTTATTGAGTGACAAAGTTATTTTATTTTTTTAGAAACACAAATAAAAAGATCGCTTTTTTGAATTGTTGGCAGCATTTTTATATTGAAGTCATCTAAACTTTTAATTACAGCTATTCTATAAAATCAGGAAGCGTTAATTTTGTAATCGCAAAGTAACTGTTTAAATTTTAGCGAAAAATATTATTACAGGATTTGAATTGTATTTTCATTTTTTGAGTATTCTTTCCAGGCAGGCGACATCTAACAGATTAACTGTCTCAAAATCACCTTTATAAAACACGCCCCAGTTGTTGAAAACACAAGGCAATTCCTTTGCTTTTTGTAGCGTATCCACTTGAATTAAAGATATAGGAACGTCATTCATTTCACAATACTGTTTTATCATTCCAATGTTTTGGTAAATATACGGGCATTGCACATCATAATAAATTGTCAGTTCCTTGCTTTCGATTTTTTGGCTTTTAGCATTCTGTGCGAACTTTGGCGTTGTCCCGTCAAAAGAAAGCGCAAGCAATTCATATCCATTACCGGTAGTATCAACAGCCTCAAAGCCAAATCTTTTCGCAAATGATTGGTCAGATAGCCAGGATTTTTGTTTTTTTGCCCCGAGCATACAAATGCCGGATTTACCCTTTTCTTTAGCATCAGCCAAACAATATTCCATCAGCAAATTACCATACCCTTTTCCTTTGTGATCGCCTAAAACCCATAAACAATACACATAAAAATAGTTGTCACCGGCTATGGGAACCCAAGCTGTTTCAAGGGGAGCATATTCGATAAAAACCGTAGCCCTTTCATTTAACTTTCTAAAGACATGACCTTCATTTAGTCGGACTGAAAGCCATTGTCGCTTTGCTTCAATACCTTGATGGGGCTTTTTACTGCGGATAATGCAACATAAATGCTCATTGGCAAGATTTTCTGTTGTCAAGTTTACAAAATCAGTATTCATGTGCACCCTCGTTTCAAATTAAATATTCAATTAGCTGATTGTAATTGCGTTACTTTAAGAAACTGTTTGAATTTTATAGCAATTTTTTTTCAAATCCTATAATAATATTTTTCGATAAAATTCAAACAGTTTCTAAAGCTTAATATTAATCTTAATAATATTTTAATAATTACACCGGCTTGTAATTAGAATGTTTTAAATAATTATTTACCCTTTTTTTTCTATCCTCCTCGGTCATGTTAGCCGGAACTTCGATAGATGTCCTGCTGTCTATTCTGATAGAAACCATATCGCCAAGACTTTGCTTGTGATCATCTAATAATTGGTTTAGCATTTCCTCCTGAGAAAGCCGTTCAGCCTTTTTCACAGAGTTACCTCTTCTTTGAGGGGTTCTTTTTTGTACTTCCATT
>JAISES010000388.1 GCA_031263965.1 Prevotella sp.
TTGGATATTGTCTATCATTTTGTTAAAATATAATGACCAAACCATATTTAAAATGTATAAAAATGGGATAATCAACAGACCTGACTGATAAACAGTGGCAATTTATAGAAAAAATGTTAGAAAACAAAGATCGTAAGCGAAAACATTCTCTATGTTCTATTTTAAATGGTATTTTCTACTTGGTAAAAACAGGATATCGTTGGCGTATGTTGCCCTGTAGCTTCACCCCCTGGGATACAGCTTATTACTATTATCGCAAATGGAAGAACAATGATATGGCAATGATACAAATTATGCTTAATAGAATAAAATCAAAATAATTATGTAATATTGCTATTTTTGTATAGAATAAAGGATTAAACATTCTTTAATAAAAAAAACGTTATACTCATAAAACTATCATGGAATCTATTCGCAACTTGTACAAAATCGGTCATGGACCATCCAGCAGTCACACTATGGCTCCTCAAAAAGCCGCTTTGATGTTCAAAGAGAGGAACCCCGATGCAAACTCTTTCAGGGTAACATTATATGGTAGCCTCGCTGCCACAGGTAAAGGACATTTAACTGATACGGCTATCATCAAAACACTACAGCCCTATCAGGCAGAAATTGTATGGAAGCCGGAAATAGTCCTTCCTTTTCATACAAACGGGATGAAGTTTGAAGCAATAAAAGAGGGAAAAGCAGCCAACGAATGGATAATATACAGTATAGGCGGAGGAGATTTGTCCGATGGTTCCGGAAAAGTGGCAGAAGACAGTATATATGATAAAACTACAATGAAACAAATACTGGAATGGTGTCAACAAACAGGGAAAACATTCTGGGAATATGTGGAAGATAAAGAGGGGGAAGACATATACAACTATCTGGGGACTGTTTGGGAAACAATGGAAGCTGCCATACACAGGGGTATGGATGCCGAAGGACTACTGCCGGGAGGCTTAGGGCTGCAAAGAAAATCATCTATGTACTATGTAAAATCGAGAGGATATCAGGGTTCTATGAAAAGTCGCGCCCTTATATATTCATATGCACTTGCGGTTTCAGAAGAAAATGCAAGCGGAGGAATTATAGCGACAGCACCTACATGCGGCTCTTGCGGTGTTTTGCCTTCGGTACTTTACCATTTGAAAATAAATCATGACTATAGTGATCAAAAAATAAAGAGAGCTTTAGCAACAGCCGGTTTAATAGGTAATCTGGTCAAACATAATGCCTCTGTTTCAGGCGCTGAAGTAGGATGCCAGGGAGAAGTCGGCGTAGCTTGCGCAATGGCGGCCGCGGCTGCTTGCCAACTGTTCGGAGGCTCTACGCAACAGATTGAATATGCTGCCGAAATGGGGCTGGAACATCACTTAGGACTAACTTGTGACCCTGTTTGCGGATTGGTACAGGTACCATGTATAGAGAGAAACGCCTTTGCTGCGGCACGTGCCTTGGATTCATGCTCATTTGCCATGCTTTCGGACGGAAAACACCTTATCAACTTCGATAAAGTGGTGCGCACCATGCAGCAGACAGGACACGACCTACCTAGCCTGTATAAGGAAACTTCTATGGGAGGACTAGCTATAAATATAGATTTGTCGAATGAAGAATAAATTGTTAAGTAAGAAACTGTTTAAATTTTATCTAAATACATGACAAAAATTTGTAACCGTATTATTATTATCAACAATATGTTGCCCTTTCAGGTAGGGTGTCTTTTCATTCACATCAAAAATCGCAAGGCGTTGCCCTACGTTAATATATTACGCTATTTCATAGCTATTTACGCCTTAAGTCGATTATGTTGCCGCTAAACCTGCAAGCAAAAAGAAAAAAATCCATCTGAAAATAACTATAAAAAAAATGCTATAAAATTTAAACAGTTTCTTAATATAATGTTATATTTCAAAAACTTATTCCTATCTTTGCAGCCGCTAATAACAATTATGCATAATTAAAATTAACAAAAGAAAGAAATGGCTACAAAGATCCGTTTACAAAGAAGAGGACGTAAAGGTTATCCTTTTTACCACATCATTATTGCAGATAGCAGAGCTCCACGCGATGGAAAATTTATTGAAAAGGTTGGTTCTTACAACCCCAATACTGACCCTGCTACAGTAACTATCAATTTCGACAGAGCTTTGTACTGGTTACAAGTTGGCGCTCAGCCTACCGACACTACTCGTAACATACTTTCCGAACAAGGCGTTTTATTAAAGAAACACCTTCTTGGCGGTGTTGCAAAAGGTGCTTTCACAGAGGCAGATGCCGAAAAGAAATTCGAAGCATGGAAAGCCGAAAAGGAAAAAGGCGCTCAGGCTGCCATCAACAAAAGTGAGACAAAAGTAAAAGCCGAGGCAAAAGCTCGTTTGGATGCTGAAAAAGCTACTAACAAAGCAAAGGCTGAAGCCGTAGCTCAAAAGAAAGCAGAGGAAAATGCCGTACAGGCAGAGGCTGAAACCGAAGTAGAAACAACAACAGAAGAAGTTGTTGCAGAAACTCCAGCTACTGAAACAGAAACTCCGGTAGTAGAAGCTGTAGTTGAAGAAGTACCGACAGCAGAGGAAACTCCGGCAGAAGAAAAAGGTGCTGAATAATTTAAACCGGCATAAATGGGAAGCCCGATTTTTATAATCGGGCTTTTTTTTATTAATAATTCTCTGCCTTATCAGCAAGGTATTTTATCTATCCTTGTTTGATGCCTGCCCCCCTCAAAACCGGTGTTGAAGAAAGCTATAATCATGTCATAAACTTCTTTTTCAGACACTATTCTTCCCGGAAGAGCGAGCACATTTGCATTGTTGTGCGCTCTGGCCAGACTTGCAATTTCTGCATTCCAACATAAGGCGCTGCGTACAGATTTATGTTTATTCAATGCCATATTTATGCCGTTTCCCGTACCGCATACAGCAATACCGAAGTCGCATTCTTTGTCGTCAATGGCACGGCCCAGTTTGTGGGCGAAATCCGGATAATCGACACTGTTAGACGTATAAGTGCCAAAATCTATATATTTAATACCTTGTTCTTCGAAAAGTTGTATTATATACCTTTTTGTTTCGAAACCGGCATGGTCACTAGCCAGTCCGATAGGTTTCTCACCTTGGGAAAATATAGCCATATTATTTCAAAAAGTCTTTAACCTGATTATATACATTTTCAGCAGTAAAACCGAGCTTTTCATCCAACACCTTATATGGAGCTGAAAATCCGAAAGATTTCATACCCCAAATACGTCCGTTAGCGCCAACCAATCCTTGCAGTGTGACAGGCAGTCCGGCCGTTAGGCCAAAAACCTTTTTACCTGTAGGAATCACATTTTCCTGATATTCCTTGCTTTGTGTACGGTATAATCCTTCCGAAGGTACAGATACGATCCTTGATTTAATACCGTCGTTAGCTAATAATTTAGCTCCGTCTACCAATGTAGACACTTCCGATCCGGAGGCTAATAAGATTACATCGTAGTTATCTTCATCCTGAACGATATAAGCGCCTTTCTCTGCTTGCAACGCTTCCATG
>JAISES010000420.1 GCA_031263965.1 Prevotella sp.
AATTAAGAAAAACAAACAGCTTCAAACCCGATTTTTACCCATTTAGCGTAAGGTTCCTGACAAACGACCAACTACTCGGCATGTACAACAGCAGTGTCAGCACAGCACTCAAGTCAGAAGCTTCATCAGCCCTTATACTTTCAATGTCCGGTACCGATCCTGCAAAAGATATAGATTTCATGACCGCTCTTTTGGAAGAATTTCAGAACTATAACCTGATTTTGAAAAACGAGCAGGCAGATTTAACGATCAACTTTCTTGACGTTCAGATAAAAGTCATCAATGACTCGTTGAATGAATCCAGAATAAAACTGGAAAGATTTCAAAAAGAGACAGGTGTCTATGAGGTTTCATCTGCCGAATTAAGAAAGGAGGGACTTGACGAAGCCGATGAAGAAAGAGATATTCTGGCTATACAGGAAAAGGCCTTACTTATAGTTGTTGACAAAATAGCCCGTAATTTGCAAGGAGGCACAGAGTTGCTTGACCCTGCCAGTCTGGGATTATCCGGCGCTGCAGTCGGCAGGCTCAGTAACTATATAAGTCTATATAATGAAATTATTGTAAAATCAAAAAATCTGGGACCCAAAAGCCCGTTGTACGTATCCACAGTAAATGAGTTGAATGAGCTCAGGATAAAAATAGCAAAAGAAATACAAGGTAGCCAGATGGCTCTGCAAGATCAAAAAAATATTTTAATAAAAAAATACAAGAGCCTTGACGACAAGCTGGAAAACCTACCGCCCCAAGAGCGGGACCTGATTAAATTTCAGCGGGAATATGAAGTAAATCAGATGTATCATCAATTCCTGACACAAAGGCAATATGAAGCAAAAATACAAAAGGCATCGAACACGCCCGACAACTTTGTATGGGAATGGCCCAGGACAATAGGAGGCGCCTTGAATGGAGATAAAATCAACAAAAACTATATGTACTTCTTTTTGATCGGGTTGATTATACCTCTTATTTTTGTTATACTCAAAGAAGAGATACTCAATTTTGCGATTATGACAAAAGAAGATTGCGAAAAAATCTCAGGACTTCCTGTTATCGGAACCATCGAAAATATATCGAAGAAACTAAACAACGGCGTTGTGCTCGTTAAAAACTATCCAAAATCCAGTTTCGCCGAATCTTTCCGCAACATGCGGGTCAGGATCGAATATATGGCACAGCGGGAAAATAAGATAACCATATTGACAACATCCACCGAGCCGGCTGACGGAAAGACCTTCATCGCAACTAATATAGCATCGGTATACCAACTGATGGGTAAAAAAGTAATTATAGTCGACCTCGACCTAAGACGCCCGTCGGTAGGAAAGATATTGCAGGTAGAGGCGTTGAAAGGAATTTCCAACTACCTGATAGGCCAGGTAGAGCTCGACGATATAATCATTTCACACCCTGATTACGGATTCGATATTATCCCTGCCGGAACTTTACCTCCTAATCCGAGTGAATTGATAAAAACAGCTAAGACAAAACAAGTATTGGAACATTTGAAAGAAATTTACGATTATGTAATTATAGACTGTAGTCCGGTAGGATTGGTGTCAGATGCATATATCCTTTCGTCAATCGCTGATACGACTCTGTTTGTAGTTCGTCGTGCCAAAACAAACAAATCATTCTTCAAGAGTGTGATCAACCAACTAAAATATGATGGAGTCGAAAATATTGCACTCGTATTCAATGATGTAAAAGGAAGAGAAGGATATTATGGGACATCCCGCTATTATGGAGATAAGACCTATTATCTCAGGAAAAATTCCTACTACCACGACGATTATTTTGAAAACTAAAAAATATATTAAAAAGAGAGGTCTAAACAACCTCTCTTCTTTTTTGTTGATGTATTATTTATATATTTGCCTGAGAAACTGTTTAAATTTTAGCGAAAAATATTAAGCTCTATAAAATAATTATTGTCGTATCTGATTGTTTTATTTAAATGTTCGTTTTTATTATGCGGAATCTACGATTCCTTTTCTTAACTTTTTGCTTGACCAAAAAGTTGCAAAAAGTCAAGGCTGACGCATGACAAGAACAACGAACGCAATATGCTTGTAGTGCGTCAGCCTTGCGCCGTTAGCTTCAAGTACGGGCACCCGTTGAATCCGCTAACGGGTCGGACGTTGGAGCGGGGCGCCAAAGCGTTTTTGCTTCCTTTTGGGGTTTTGTCCAAAAGGAAGGCAAGCAATCTTCGATTGCGCGCAGGAACTATATCGGATAAACGAATATATAAACACGTCATTAATTTTTATTGAGTACTTATTATAGGATTTGAAAAAGTTTTGCTATAAAATTTAAACAGTTTCTGACTAAAAACATATAATCTGTCTATTGTGAAAAAAATTATTTTTGCAGCGCTTCTTTGTCTAAGCAGTCTGCTTTCCTCTGCTCAGATAAATACAGACAGGGTTATCCTTATAGGGCGCAATGCGCTTTATTATGAGGATTACGTACTGGCTATTCAATATTTTAATCAGGCGATACAAGCAAAGCCCTATCTTGCCGAACCCTATTTTTTCAGGGCTGTAGCAAAATATTATCTTGACGATTACAAAGGAACCGAAGATGATTGTACTTTGGCTCTTGAACGAAACCCATTCATGTCTAAAGCTTACCAGCTTAGAGCTGATGCGCGTCAAAACCAGAATAATAATGAAGGGGCATTGGAAGATTATAAAAAAACGTTAGAGGTTTCTCCCAACGATAAGTTTACACTCATCAATATGGGTATTGTAAATATTCAAAAGAAAGATTACGATGAAGCAGAACAATACTTAAATACCCTATTGAGAATATATCCGGCATATACCCAGGGTCTCCTGACCAGAGGAGCTATGTATCAGGAAAAAGGCGATACTATTAAAGCCTTCGAAAACTATGACCAAGCCATTAAGCTGGATAAATATTACTCTCAATCCTACTCGATGAGAGGACTTTTATACTATTACAAAAAAGATTATGATAATGCCTTGGCGGACTTGAATGAATCTATAAAATTAGATCCGTTACAATCAGGCAACTATATAAACAGAGGATTAATAAGATATTCAAAAAATGACCTCAGAGGTGCAATGGCCGATTATGACAAAGTGATAGACCTTGACCCAAACAGTATCATTGCCAGATTTAACAGAGGGCTGTTAAGATCGCAGGTGGGAGACGACAACCGCGCTATTGCCGATTTCGACGTAGTTATAAAATATGAACCAAACAACTATATTGCCTATTTCAACCGTTCATTAATAAAAAATAATATTGGAGACTACAACGGAGCATTAGAAGACTTGAATGTAGTTTTAGCCGAATATCCCGAATTTTACCACGGATTCTATGCCCGTGCAGAAATCAAGCGCAGGCAAAACGAACTGAAAGGAGCCGAACGGGACTTTAATTATGCCCGCAACGAAGAAAGCAGGAAGAACAAAGAGTTGGCAGCAAAAGGTATTATCGAAGAAGAAGTTACAAAAACAAGAGAAAAATCGGATAAAGACATAGATAAGTTTAGCCTGCTTGTTGTAGCCGATAAGAAAGAGGAAGAAAAAAGTAAATATGAAAGTAAAGCCAGAGGCCGGATACAGAACAAACAGGTCAATCTGGAGTTAGAGCCGAAGTTTATTGTTACATATTACGAAAAGCCAAGCGAAATCAGGCGCTTTGTATATTTCAGCCAGTTGGTGGATGCCCTGAACAAAAAATCTGTTCTTCACCGAAAATTGAGGATTACCAACAGTGAAGCTTCCCTAAACGAATTGCAGATACAAGAGCACTTCAACTCCATTGCGGATTTATCAAAACGAATTGCAGATTCTCCCGACAATGCAGATTATTACTTTGCACGCGCAATGGATTACTTGCTTGTCCAGGATTTTGCAAGCGCAATAGAAGAC
>JAISES010000421.1 GCA_031263965.1 Prevotella sp.
CACGTTTCAGGTGATAAAAACCGACGAAGGAACGCTCCAATATGTGGCAAAGCTCACACAATTCCACGCACAATTTCGTGCGATAGGTGTCAATTACAATCAGGTCGTGAAAGAACTGCACTCGCATTTCTCAGAGAAAAAAACGCTCGCCCTGCTCTATAAATTGGAGAAAATAACAGCGGAATTGGTTGCGGTAGGACAACAGATCATAGCCCTTTCCGAAGAATTCAATCAGCGATGGTAGCCAATATCACAACCGGAAATAACATTTACGGAGCGTTGGCATACAACCAGAAGAAGGTCGATCAGGACAAAGGAAAGGTGCTGGCAACCCATATTCTGCGCGAACCGGCGGACGGTCATTTCAGCGTGTCGGAAACGGCAGAAGATATACTGCGCTGGATGCCCTCGCACTACCGCACTGAAAAACCGGTTATCCATATCTCCCTCAATCCCGACCCGAAAGACAATCTCACGGATGAACAGCTCTCCGATATTGCCGGGCAGTATATGGAGCGGATGGGCTGGGGAGAACAACCCTATATCGTCTTCAAACATTCCGACATCGAGCGCGAACATATCCATATCGTTTCAGTACAGGTGGGGCGTGACGGTAAAAAAATCAAAGACAGCAAACGGAATGAACGAAGCGTGGCTGTCACCGAACAACTGGAGAAAGAATACGGATTGCATCCGGCCAAAGGGCAGAAGCGTTCCGAACTCTGGCAGCTCAAAGCGGTGGATCACACCAAAGGCGACCTGAAAAAACAGATAGCTGCGGTTATCAAACCGGCGCTTTCGATGTACCGTTTCCAGACATTGGGCGAACTGCGAGCCTTGCTCTCCTTATATAATATAGGTATAGAAGAAGTCCGGGGCGAAAGGGACGGGAATGCCTACCGGGGATTGCTATATACGGCATTGAACGCTGATGGTGGAAAAGCAGAGGTTCCTCCGCTGAAATCGTCCCTGTTTGGAAAATATGCTGGTTTTGACGCGTTGGAGCGGCACATGGAGCAGTCCGGCGAGAAAATCGCAAAAGAAAATAGCAGGGAACGCACCCGCCACCGTGTAGCCGAAACATTTCTGGATGCACCTACGGAAAACGCATTACGCGAACGGCTCCAGGCTTATCATATCGACCTCTTTATCCGGCGCAATGATACGGGGCGTATCACAGGGGTAACATTTATCGACCATGAAAACAGGTGCGTATTGAACGGCTCCCGTCTGGGAAAAGAGTATTCGGCGAATACCCTGAATGAACGCTATCCCGAAGCACCAAAAGCCGGAACAGATCTGCACGGGATTTCAATTATAACCCAATCGCAAAAAAACAGCACTCCAAAAGCTACAGTCCGCAAGGCGAAAAAACCGAACAACAAGAGAAGCTTGAATTAATAATTTTCAAAAAAGCCATAGACAAATTTGGAATGTTAGATACAATCCGAAATATGGATATTTCCTGCTTTGTAATCTACTATATCTTAATTGCTTTTTCGACCTCTCATTAGGCATTGTGGGGTCAATAGCTTGTCTGATAGCTAGCTGGTACAATCATCAGTGTGTGTCTCTATTTGGAGGCATCAGTTGCATGCTGGCAGTATTGGTATTATTGTTTCATTGAAAATCATATAGAAATACATAAGAGTTAATAATCATGAATATTCTAAATATCTACAAAATTAACTCCTATTTTTGGCGTTGTAATTTAGATGACTTATATGTGATTTTCAGTTAAATAACACAAAGGCAATGAAATTATTAATCATAGAAGACGAACGGAAGCTATCCGAAAATATTAAGAATTATCTTTCGGAAGAGAACTATATATGCGAATGTGTATATACTTACAATGAAGCAGTAGAAAAAATAACGCTCTATTCGTATGACTGCATTCTTCTTGATTTGATGCTTGCCGGTAAAGACGGCTTGGAAATTCTGCAAGAACTGAAACGGCAGAATAAAGAAGAAAGCGTTATTATTATCTCCGCCAAAGGTTCGCTTGAAGATAAATTGAAAGGATTACAAATAGGAGCCGATGATTATCTGCCTAAACCTTTTCACCTTTCGGAACTTAGCATGCGTATATATGCTGTCGTTCGAAGGAAAAATTTCGGAAGTAATAATATAGTTAATGTAGGAGAGATTTCTATTGATTTACTCTCCAAAACTGTCACTGTCAAGGAACAGCAGGTTATTCTGACAAAATCAGAATACGATTTACTCCTTTTTCTGATAGGGAATAAAAATAGGATTATCTCGAAATCTGCTTTAGCCGAACATCTTTCCGGCGACATGGCTGATATGCTCTCCAATCATGATTTCGTCTATGCGCATGTGAAGAATCTCAAAAGCAAGTTGGAGAAAGTGGGATGCCCTAATTATGTGAAAAATGTCTATGGTGTAGGATATAAATGGGAAACAGAATGAAAGAGAAACAGTCAAAATCATTATTGTGGAGGGTACTTCTTCCCTTTATAGCTGTAGCAGTTGTAATTATGTATGTTTCCTATCAAAGTTTGGAAAATAAGGTGGCAGACTATCAGTATTTCATCATGGATGAATGGGAGGACTGGCTACTCCAAGTAGAGAAATACGCCAAGTTACCACCGGAAGAACAAAGGGTGCAAAAAACAGGTATGGAAGAGTTTCGACGGTTGCACCAACAGCGTAATGATACATTGGAAAAGATGGATGAAGAAATCGGTCAGCGTCTAACAACGCAATATGCAGTTACACTAATATTTTTTATAGCTTATTTGATACTTGTTCTGCAGGTTGTTTCAAAACGTTTATGGAAGCCCTTTCATCAAACGCTTGATACATTGGACGATTTTTCTATTGACAAAGGTGTCGCTCCTCAATTTCAGAAAACCGATGTCAGCGAATTTATCCGCCTGAATAATTCGTTAGAGAAAATGATAAAGAATAGCATTTCCATTTTTCAGTCGCAAAAAGAATTTACGGAGAATGCCTCGCACGAATTACATACTCCACTTGCTATTATGCAAAGTCAGTTGGATATGCTGATTCAACGTTCCGACCTGACAGAAGAACAATCTGAGATCATATCTTCCATTTATTCCAATGTAAGCCATCTGGCACGACTGAACAATAATCTGCTTCTTTTAGCTAAGATTGAAAGTCGCAATCAGACCGCAGACGAGTTGATAAATGTGAGCCAATTGGTACAAGATGTTCTTCCCAATATATCTATGATGATTGAGGATGACGAATTGGACTTCCATTCCGACATACAGGATAATTGTATACTGAAAATAAACAAGGTATTATTTGTGAGCCTATTCAACAATCTGCTCACGAATGCTATTCGTTATAATCATCCGCAGGGTTGCATCAACCTCACCCTCACGGATAAAGAGATGACGATTGTCAATACCGGCGATAATCAACATCTTGATGCTGATACTATTTTTCGCCGTTTTTATAAAAATAAGGAAGTATCTAAAGGGCATGGCCTCGGATTATCTATCGTTGAGAAAATCTGTAAGTATCACGGTTGGAAAATTGAATATATGTACGAAGATAGACATCATATTTTTACTGTAACATTCGACAGCTAAAAGAATCCCCTTATTCCCATTTCTCGCCATGCTCGTTCAATCTAATTTCAAAAATTCAAAATTTCTACAAATTTCATTCTAATTATCTACAAAGTCGGACTATACCTTTGCTCTATATTTTATTAGAAGAGCAAATAATACCCGGTTCGATTATGAAAATTAAAATGATAATCGTGTTTCTTTTTGTCATTTCTAAAATAAGTGCACAAGAAGCAGATACATTGAAGATAAGAAGTGGAAACTTGAAATCAAACATGAGAGTTGATTTCCATCTGCCTCGTATAGATATAGATAGCCAGAATTTGTTTAGAGTTCTTCCGTATGACGAAAGAACGAATACATACTCATCAAAATTCAACGAAGAGTATTTATTTGACATGAATTTGAAAGGAAAAAAAAGAAAGAATAACATTTTTAATGCACCTTACTCTAAATTTATAATCCCTGCGACACTTATAACTTACGGTGTAACTTCACAGTTCGACAAATCAGATGACTATGAAATACACGACGAAGTGATTAAAAACGCTATCGGTGCATGGACTATTGATGATTATTCGCAGTTTGCTCCAGCTGTAGCAGTATATGGATTGGATTTAATGGGGATAAAAGCAAAGCATAACTTCCGGGATCGGACAATCATAATGGCTACATCTCATATCATTATGGGCGGAATTGTACAAACGATGAAAAGCTCAATCAATGTAGTACGACCAGATGGCTCCAATTACAAATCCTTTCCATCCGGCCATACAGCTACTGCATTTGTCGGTGCGCATATCTTGTTCAAAGAATATAAAGATACCTCTCCTTGGATTGGTGTCGCCGGCTACGCTATTGCTACCGGAACAGGATTGTTGCGCGTTACCAATAAAAAACATTGGTTGAGCGATGTGTCAGCAGGTGCAGGTATAGGAATCTTAAGTGCCGAATTGGGCTACCTGCTATTACCCGTAATTCATAAAGCATTTGGCATAGGAGAAAGAAGTAAGAGTAGCAGTCTGGTTATTGCACCGACAATAGGCTTAAACAATTACGGACTGGGAATGGCATATACCTTTTAAAAATAGAAAACAATGAACGCATCACATCAAAAAGCATTTAGCTGTCGCAAGTTTATTTCTTTGGGGTTATTCCTTACTTTCACCGTTTTGGTAATAACTGCTATTGCTATCCAGATTTTTGAGGCTATTGAAAATGAAATGTTCATACATCTTTTTACAGTAGTCCATATCTTTTCCGGACTTGCATTTACGATCTTGTCAGTCTTTCATGCTAAAATGAACTGGCAGTCGATGAAGGTTTATGTTAAAGTCAAACAATCTGTTTTTAGCAGAGAAGCGGTTTATGCTTTTCTATTGACTGTGGCTACTATTCTTATCGGAGTTTTATGTAATATATTTTAACCATTTAAAAAGGTAGAAATGAAAAAGATAATGGTGTTATCAATCCTTATGACTTTAACTACATTTCAGCTTTTGGCGTGTGATATTAGTTTATCCATTCCTAAGGGCAGTGTAAAAGAGGTTTACAAGGCAGGGGATGAAGTCGTGATAGATGTGCAAATACAGTTTAACCACCGTGTTTGTCCTGTGGAAATCAAAAAAACAAAATTCACTTATGAGAATCTGAAAATATTAGGCGCTACCGATTGGAAAGAAATTAAGCCGGGATATTATACACGACAAATTAAAGTGAAAATTGAGAAAATTAGTGATACCAAAGATGGACAAGCGAAAATATCTGCCGTAAGAACTTGCGATAAAGAAGGCGGTTATGCTGTGTTTTCTTTTAATAAACCCCAAAAGTAAGTTTTGGAGATAATGAAAGTACATGGAATAATTCTTTTATTACTATTGTTGGCAATAGGACTTCCTGTCCTTGCAAATGCACAAGATAGCATCCCTCTCTTGGAGAAATGCAAATCGTGCGTATATGCAGTCGGAGGGAAAGCGCCCTCAACATCTTCAGTTTTGTTGAAAATGGCAGGTATTGTGTCAGTAATAGTCTTGGCTACATTATTCGGATGGTTTACATATCATAAAAAAAGATACCTGTTCTTCGGTTCCGTCGCTACGTTGTTAGTAATTGGATCGTATGTTTTTGCAATAGAAAAATATAAAAACAAGGAAGATCCTGTTCAGTCTTGCGGTTCAACTATCTGCATTACAGATTCATTAAACGCCGTATCGACCATTGATTCGCTGATTCCATTTGTCGCTGATGATTTTTTGCCTGCCGATGGCGAATTTGAAAATTTATCTGAATTTACAACAGCTTCTGATGATGAATTTTCGGAATTTTCATCCGAATTAAATGAGTTTTCAGATAACGAATCGGAAGTTTCACAAACTCCCATTGATAAAAATTTGCTATATCAGACTATTGTATTGTTGATGCTATCAGTAATCATCGGTTTAACCATTAAATACCGTCTTGTAAGAAATAGCAGGGGACTTATTCTTTTAGCATCAATCATCTATCTCGGATTTGTGAGAGGTGCTTGTCCATGTATGATAATGAGCCTGCACCAAGTCATACTCTTTATTTTAGGAAATCCTATTGCTTTCATTTCGATGCTTTGGTTTC
>JAISES010000481.1 GCA_031263965.1 Prevotella sp.
TCTATCTGGAAGGAATAAAAGACAAGAAGCCGGTAAAAGAGGTCGCCTTGGTAAAAAGCATTGTGGATATAATGAATCCTTACAACCAATATGCAGAATACGAGAAGCTGTTTCTGAGCGAAGATTTGGAGATGATCATCTCTAATACGACAGAAGCCGGCATTCGCTACGAGGAGGGAGATGACCTGAATGCAACGCCTCCGAAATCGTTTCCTGCTAAGATGACCGCTGTGTTACATCAACGTTATAAAAAGTTTAGCGGTAATCCGGATAAAGGTTTGCTGATCATCTGTTGCGAGCTTATCGAAGACAATGGTTCTACGCTTCGTGAATATGTGTTGAGACATGCAAAATACAACAATCTGGAAGAAGGTTTCATCAACTGGGTGGATACTGCCTGCCATTTCTATGATACACTGGTAGACCGTATCGTCCCTGGATTCCCCCGTGAAAATATTGATGAAATCAAGGCCGAACTCGGTTTCAATGACAATCTGGTAGTGAAAGGAGAGTATTTCCATGTTTGGGCAATTGGCGGCGACAGTATTATCAAAGAAAAATTTCCGTTGGATAAAGCCGGATTGAATGTCTTGTTTATGGACGACATAAAAGCTTTTCGGGCTAAAAAAGTTCGCATCTTAAATGGTTCGCATACGGCAATGGTTCCTGTGGCCCTGCAACTTGGCTGCGAGACGGTAATGGATGCCTTCAATACGCCGGAAGTAGAGAAATATATCAACCGGATGGTAGCCGAAGAAGTACTTCCTTGTATCGACGAAGACCCGGAAGAATTAAAAGCTTTCGCTGCCAAGATTCTGGAGCGTTTTTACAATCCGTACCTGAAGCATTACCTGAAAGATATATCGCTTAACTCTATCTCGAAATGGGAAACACGCGATTATCCGACAGTATACGATAATGACAAAAAATCAGGAAAGAATGCCAAACTGACAACTTTCTCCTTTGCTGCTTTGTTGGTTCTCTACGCAGGGCAATCGGCCGCAAAGAACTTTACTCCGAACGATACTGTCGAATTTATTGAATTTATTCAAAAAAAATTCAATCGGAGCGATATCAAAGGATGGGTGTCTGCTGTGGTAAACAATAAAGAAATGTGGAAAGAAAACTTTTCAGAGGTATCCTCTTTCATCGGCGAAGTATCTGAAGATGCAGAGCTGATACTGAACAACGGTATGCTGGAAGCCTTGAAGAAAATAGTAGTAATCAGTAATCAGTAATCAGTAATCAGTAACTACTAACTACTAACTACTAACTACTAACTACTAACTACTAACTACTAACTACTAAAATAGGAAAGTGTCCCAATGAACAAATATTTAAAAATAGCCCCTGCGGATAATGTTTGTGTTGCCATAGAAGATTTGGCGGCGGGCGACATGTTGAATATCGACGGAGCTGATATTACGGTCAGAGACACGGTTACTACAGGGCACAAATTTGCGATAAAAGAGATCAGGGAGAACGAAGATGTTATTAAATATGGCTATCCTATCGGTCATGCTACGGCAGATATACATGCCGGTGAACATGTGCATACACACAATGTGAAAACCAATCTGCATGATGATCTGCAATACTCATATGTGCCTGTACATCCAAAGCCGGATATAGGGAAGAGTGATCTGACAATAAACGGTTACCTGCGTTATAACGGTGAAATGGGCATCCGTAACGAATTGTGGATTGTTCCTACAGTGGGATGTGTAAACGGGCAGGCGCAAGTCATTATCAACCGTGTGAAATCGGAACTCGATGTTTCACACATTGATGATGTTCGCGTTTATACGCATAATTATGGCTGCTCTCAATTAGGAGATGACCATGTAAATACGCAAAAAGCGCTGGCTGCATTGGCTAAGCACCCGAATGCGGGAGGAGTGCTTGTGATGAGTCTTGGTTGTGAAAATAATCAGCAAAAAGATTTAAAAAAGGTAATGGGCGAATGGGACGATAACCGTGTCCGTTTCCTCATTTCGCAGGAAGTTCAGGACGAGATAGAAACAGGCTTTCAGATGATGAAAGAGTTGGCAGGCTATATGAGTAAAGATAAGCGTGAACCTCTGCCGCTGTCGAAACTGAAAGCCGGTCTGAAATGCGGTGGTAGCGACGGGTTTTCCGGCATCACGGCAAATCCGCTGGTAGGGCAGTTCTCCGACTGGCTGATCGCTCAGGGCGGAACCGGTATTTTAACCGAAGTGCCTGAAATGTTCGGCGCCGAAACCATCCTGATGAATAGGGCTGAAAATGAAAAAGTTTTCGATGATACAGTCCTGCTGATAAACAATTTCAAGCACTATTTCCGGAAATTCGATCAGCCGATTTACGAAAACCCTTCACCTGGAAACAAAGCCGGAGGTATTACTACTCTGGAAGATAAATCATTGGGATGTACCCAAAAAGGAGGTAACTCGGAAGTTGTAGATGTGCTCGATTACGGACAGCCGGTAACCAGACACGGGCTAAACCTGCTGAATGCTCCGGGCAATGACTTGGTTGCGGCATCGGCATTGGCTATGTCGGGTTGCCAGATTGTATTGTTTACAACCGGTCGGGGTACTCCATTCGGGGCATTTGTCCCTACGATGAAGATATCTACCAATTCCAGATTGTATAACTTCAAGCAAAACTGGATAGATTTTAATGCCGGCGCCTTGCTGGAAGGAAATAGCATGGAAAAAGTATTGAATGATTTTATCAACTTTACAATAGAAGTTTGTGACGGCAAACATCTTAAGCATGAAGAAACAGGCTTTAATGAAATAGCCATCTTTAAAACAGGAGTCACACTTTGATCTTATATTAAATTAATGGGAAGTCAGCGGGTTACTTATGTAATCTGCTGACTTTTTTTCCGTATTGTATCGTTGTTTACTTCAGAAATATTAAATTTGTACCGCGGCAAATAAAAGCCGGAAAATATCTATGGGTAAACATAAGATAAGGCACAGCAAGACTTGCCAGAATTGCGGTTCCTTTGTTGAGAAAAATTATTGTCCGGATTGTGGCCAGGAAAATTCAGAGAGCCGCCATTCATTCCATCATTTATTCACTCATTTCGTGTCCGATTTTCTTCATTACGATAGTTCATTTTGGAGGACGACCAAGACACTTTTCCTTTCGCCGGGAAAAATATCTTTGGAATATATGAGTGGCAAACGAAGATCGTATGTGAATCCTTTTTCTTATTATATTTTTATTAGCTTCCTGACTTTCTTTATTCCCTTTTTGTTGGTATATCCTGATGGACAGCAGCCGGATAAAGTAAAATCTAAAATGGAGAAGATGAATAAAGCGGCTATTAAAGATAGTATTGTCGTTGAAAACAGAGAGGTTGTTGAAAATGCAAAGGGTTTGCCAAGAGTTAAGGGATTAGATAGCAATGAGATAATAAATGCGGTTGCCAAGAATTTAGAGAATGAAGAACGCAAGGAAAAAGCTTTAGAATTTTTTACTCACAATCTGCCGAAAGTCCTATTTATTTACATGCCTATATTTGCTTTCTGGATGTGGTTGTTTCACAATCGGAAGAAATGCTATTATTTCGACAGTGGGATATTTACGCTGAACTTCTTTTCAGTGGTCTTATTATCTATAACAATTTGTATTCTATTCAATTGAATATTTGCATGGCTGAACTGGGAAGCTCCAAAGACACTTTTATGGTTCTTACTAATCATTTATATTACGTTCTATTTTTTTAGAGGGAATCGTGTGTTTTATGGTGAACCCAGATTTAAATCGAATCTTAAAGCCTTCTTTTTAATGGGTATAAATACCTTCTTTATATTTATCGTACTTATTGGATACGCTATATTTATTGCATACAAAATATATACTTGGGATTGAGGACAAGGAAGTTGAGTTTGTTCCGTTTAAAATATAATAACTCTCACAGAATACGTAAGAGCTATTATATACTTAAATGAATGGGGTTATTTCTGCATCTCTCGCAACTTAATCTTAGTGAGCACCTGTTTTGTATTCAATGGAAAGTCGGCATCCATCATCCATGCATAAAAACTCGGTTCATGTTTCAATACTTCGGCTACAGATTTCCCTTTATGTTTTCCAAAGTTGAAAACTTCAATGCCGTTCTCATTTTTAATAATACGGCCTGCCAGATCGACGTTATCGTTGAAAAATGAAAATTCCGACGCTAGTTTCTCTATATCATTTTCCAGATCGGAGTATTTATCCAATTGTGCCTTCAGTACTTCGTACGTGGCAAGGGTATCGGCTTCAGCCGAGTGGGCATTGGTAAGATCTTTATTACAATAGAACCGGCAAGCAGCCTCTAAGGTGCGTTGTTCTTTTTTGTGGAAAATAATCTGCACATCAATCATTTTCCGCTTGCTGAAATCAATATCGACACCTGCTCGCAAAAATTCTTCGGCAAGTAAAGGTATGTCGAACCGACTGGAATTGAATCCTGCCAAGTCGCACCCTTCCATTTGTACAGCAAGTGATTTCGCTATTTGTTTGAATG
>JAISES010000023.1 GCA_031263965.1 Prevotella sp.
TGTTGTCTCCGAATAGAAACTCTTATTTGTCGAAAGACGGAATAGAAGATTACCTGAAAGAAACATTCGGGCTCGATCGTGTATTGTGGCTCGATCATGGTTATCTGGCAGGAGACGACACCGGCAGCCACATCGATACACTGGCTCGCTATTGTGACGAACATACGATTGCTTACGTTAAGTGCGGCGACAGGAACGATGAGCATTATGACGCTTTATTTAAAATGGAGAAGCAATTGAAGACGTTTACCGATTATAAAGGTAAGCCATACAACCTGATTGCTTTACCGATGGCAAAGGCCGTTTATGACGAAGACAACGAACGGCTGCCGGCTACTTATGCCAATTTTTTGATAATGAACGATATTGTATTGATGCCGTTCTATAATGATCCGGAGGTTGATGAGGAAGCAAAAGCTCAATTGCAAAAGGCTTTCCCCGAAAAAGACATTGTCGGAGTAGATTGTTCTCCGTTGATTCGCCAGCATGGGTCGCTTCATTGCATAACGATGCAGTATCCTGAAAATTTTATTGACTGAAAACCGATGAAAGACCAAAAAGCATTATTGTTCAGATGCCTGAAAAACGATGTTCCTGCAATGGTATTTTCAGGAAATGACATTCTGTTTCTGCCCTTATTGAAAAGATATTATGAGGATGCAAAAACGGAAGGTTGCACACAGGAGTTTCTGGACGATATACTGTTACGAATAGAAGAATTTGAGAAACATATAGCAATGTCTCCCGACACAATTAAACTACCCGATTGAGATGAAAACAGGATTGATACAACAGGCCAATGCGCCCGGTATAAAAAGCAATATACAAAAGCTGAAGAACAATATACGGGAAGCCGCTGGACAAGGAGCAGAATTGATTGTTTTGCAGGAGCTTCACAACTCTTTGTATTTCTGTCAAGTGGAAGATACCGGCATCTTTGATCTGGCGGAGACAATTCCAGGCCCGTCTACCGATGAGTTTGGCGCATTGGCAAAAGAACTGGGTGTAGTTATTGTTCTTTCCCTGTTCGAACACCGTGCTCCGGGACTGTATCACAATACAGCCGTTGTAATGGAGAAAGACGGAACCATCGCCGGAAAATACCGCAAAATGCATATACCGGACGATCCGGCCTATTACGAGAAATTCTATTTCACTCCCGGCGACCTGGGTTTTGAACCTATCAGTACATCAATTGGTAAGCTGGGAGTGCTTGTCTGTTGGGATCAATGGTATCCCGAAGCAGCCCGCCTGATGGCTATGAAAGGGGCGGATTTGTTGATATATCCTACTGCTATTGGTTGGGAATCGACCGATACACAAGACGAGAAAGACCGCCAGCTCGGCGCGTGGGTAATCTCGCAACGGGGACATGCCGTAGCCAATGGTTTGCATGTAGTGTCGGTGAATAGAACCGGCTATGAACCTGATCCATCGGGGCAGACAAACGGAATCACATTCTGGGGAAACAGCTTTGTTGCAGGGCCACAGGGCGAATTGCTCTGGCAGGCATCGAACGATAAGGAGGAAATAAAAATCGTGGAAATAGATATGAAACGCTCGGAACAGGTACGCCGTTGGTGGCCCTTCTTCCGCGACAGGCGTATCGATGCTTTCGGAGATATTACGGAACGGTTTATCGATTGAGAATGAAATATACTGATATATTCCTCGATCTGGATGATACACTGATCGATACGGCGGAGAATACACGCATAACGGTTAGCGAAATATATAAAGATTATAATTTTGGCAATTATTTTCCGTCTTTTGACGATTTTTACACCATATATTATGCTAATGTCAGTTGTTTGTGGGAGCTTTATAGCCAAGGTAAAATCTCTAAAAAGACATTGCAGCGGGAACGTTTTGTCGGGGCATTAAGTATGGTGGAAGAAATAGGCGAAGAACAGGCTTTGGCTATAAATGACGATTTCATCGTTCGCGTAATGGAGAAAGGAGTCCTTATAGAAGGAGCGAAGGAATTGCTCGATTATTTATATCCCAAATATAAAATACACATCCTGTCTAACGGCTTTACTGAGATGCAGTACAAGAAAATAAACAGTGCCGGATTATCCTCTTATTTCGATAAAATTATCCTTTCCGATAAAGTAGGTGTTAATAAACCGCATCCCGATATTTTTACGTATGCCCTGAATGAAGCAGGAAAACATAGGAATGAGGTGATAATGATTGGGGATAATATGGTAAATGATATACAAGGCGCATATAATTGCGAAATAGACCAGATATGGTTTAACCCTGAAGATGTACCTCCTGTAGATATAAAGCCAACCTATACAGTGAAGAGACTGGATGAAATAAAAAGCATATTATAAGTAACTGCTGAGTACATAACAAAAATTAGCAACCGTATTATTATCAATAATATGCTGCCTCTTCAAGGCGTTGTTCCCGTGATGTTATCCTTACCCGGGGCGTTGCCCAGAGTTTTGATATATCAGGCTTTCTGTCTGAAAATACCAGGGCAATAACCCTGAAAAATAAATATTGATGCGTTTGCTTTATTTCTCTAATGCCTGAAGAATATCCTGTTTCAGGTCTTCCACGTCTTCTAAGCCGACCGAAAGCCTCAACAGATTATCTTCTATCCCCATCACCTTTTTCATTTCGGGTGTAAATGTTCCGTAAATAGTAGATTCGGGATGAATGATCAGCGTTTTATTGTCGAATAGATTGGTTGCCCTGCGTATAACGTCGAGTTTATCCATAAAGCGGTAACAATCCTCTTTGCTGTTCAGGCTAAAAGTCAGCATGGCTCCCGGATTTCCAATAAATAGTTTATCCGATATATTTTTATAAGGCGAGCTGGTCAATTTGGTATAGCCCACTTTTTTAACCTTTTCCAAACCTTCCAGGAATTGAGCTAATTCAAAGGCAGAAGATGATACCCGTTCGAATCGTAATTGCAGGGTTTCCATTCCTAATGCTTGCATATAAGCCGTATCAGGATCCATCGCCGCCCCTATATTGCGGGCTATTTCCCTTTTCAATTTGAATGAGAATCGGGACAGGTCTCCGGTTTTATTTACAGACTGTAACCGTTTGTTGTGCGACCAGTCGAAAGTCCCGTAATCGAGAATCGCTCCTCCTATGCTGGTTGCACCTCCCGAAATATATTTTGTAGTAGAAACGATCTCTATATCTGCTCCTGCTTTTTTTGCATTGAATCCGCACCAGGGTATAATGGTGGTATCCACTATCATCGGAACGTTTCTGGCTTTTAGTATTTTCGATATTTCAGGAAGATCGGCTATCTCCATATGCGGGTTTGTGATGAGTTCGCAAAAGAAAGCACATGTGTTCCCGTCTATGGCGGATGCTATTTCCTCCGGATTGTCGGTATTTACAAACCTCACTTCTACACCGAATGCCGCCAGTGTGAATTTGAACAATGAAAAGGTATTTCCGAACAGATGGGGCGAAGTAACAATATTGCTTCCTGCGTATGCTATGGAAAGAAATGTATTGGATATAGCCGCCATACCTGATGCTACGGTCATTACATTATCCGCACCCGATGCTACTTTAATTTTGAGCTCCAGATTTTCCACCGAAGGGTTCGTTATGCGCGTGTAAGTGTGCGAGGCTATTTCTTCTTTGTACTGGAAAGCAGCAGCGATGCTTTCCGAATCGGGAAATTCGAACGCGGCATTGCGATAAACCGGCATGGCTATGGCTCCGTGTACGTCTTTTTTGTTAAATCTTTCACTAATTATCCGTGTAGAAAACTTTTTTTGAGACATCGAGGTATTTTTATTATCGAATTTGAGACCAAAGGTAAAAAAGACTATTGGAAATAAAGAACAAAGGACGGGTATTTTTTTCTAAGAATCTACAAACCTATGTAAAAAGAGATAATCCGTTGCCTTCAGGATTGAACACCGGCTTGTTCCGATTCCAACGCTTGCCAATTGATGGCATGGGCTAAGAAGTTTTTTTCAAATCCTATAATAATATTTTTCGCTAAAATTCAAACAGTTTCTAATTGAACAAAACTCGTGATTCATATCCATAAAATCGATCAGATGGGGGCGAAACAGGCCACGACTATTGACCTGAAGCCCCTCTATTTTAATTTTATTTCCCTGCCTTGTATGCATCTATTGCTTTCCTGACCGATCCATGCAATAACAACAACCGGTTAGCCTGTTCATAGTCCAGTCCTAGTTCTTCGGATACCATGCGGGTGCCCCTGTCCACCAGTTTAGCATTTGAAAGTTGCATATTTACCATACGATTACCTTTTACACGACCAAGCTTTATCATTGTCGCAGTAGTAATCATATTCAATACCATCTTTTGTCCTGTACCGGACTTCATGCGTGAACTGCCGGTTACATATTCCGGGCCAACGATCATTTCTACCGGTATATCTGCCTCCTGAGAAACCGGAGAATCCGGATTACTGGAGATCGATGCTGTGAGTATACCGTGTTTCCGGGCTTCGCGCAATGCTCCTATTACGTATGGAGTGGTGCCGGAAGCTGCTATGCCTATTACCGTATCTTTCTCATTTATATTGCGTTCCCGTAGTTCTTTCCATCCGGCATCCATGTTATCTTCCGCTTTCTCTACAGGATTGCGCAAAGCTGTGTCCCCTCCGGCAATTAGACCTATAACAAGGGTATTTGGCATGCCGAATGTAGGAGGTATTTCCGATGCGTCCAATACACCCAGGCGTCCGCTTGTACCCGCACCCATATAAAAGATTCGCCCGCCTTGTTCCATACGCGGTACTATCTGCGATACAAGTTTTTCTATCTGAGGTAGAGCTTTTTCGACAGCCAATGCTACTTTTCTATCTTCCTGATTAATTTCGGTCAGTAGTTCCAATACCGATTTGTTCTCCAGATTATCGTATAATGACGGCTGTTCCGATATTTTTATAAATGCCATTTTAAATTTTAATTTTATGATATTGTTCTTCAGCGTAATATTTAATTAACCCGCCCATTGGAGACGGGATTATAGTGCCGACTTTTATACCTAAATCGTTTCCCGCTTTTCGCAGGATATTTTGATAATGATAAGCTATAGATCCTGTGAAATGGACTTCATTGTTTTTATAATCATATTGCTGTACATTTTTTATATAAAAATCATTGAATGCCTGGTATACAATATTATATATTGTGCTGTCTTCAATATTCTTCAATAGAAACGGCGATAAACTTGCCAGAAAACGGTTTGCCACAGGCTGCTTATACACCTTGTCGAGTATGATAGCCGGAGTAAGGTCAAACTCTTTCAGAAATTTTTCCTTAAGTCCCGGTGTCAGTTGATTTTTAAGGCAAGCCCCCAAAAATAACCTTCCAATAACAGCTCCACTACCTTCATCTCCAAGTACGTATCCTAATGGAGATACGTTCTCTTTTATTTCTTTTCCGTCGTAATAGCATGAATTAGAGCCGGTTCCGATGATACAGGCAATCCCTCTTTCCCTGCCGCACAAACCTTTTGCCGCTGCAAGCAGATCACTGTCTACTTCTATGCGGTTTATGCTAAAATTGTCGGCTATGGCCTCTTTAATAATGTCGTTTTTTTCGGGAGTAGCGCATCCTGCTCCAAAAAAATAGGCGGCATCAATATCATACCCTTTTATTACAGGTTGTAGTGAAGTCTTTAACTCTTTACTTATATCTTCTTTGGTGCGGAAAAATGGATTCGCACCTTTTGTATAAGCTTGTTTTATTTCTTTTCCATGTTCTACTAAGCGCCAATCGACCTTGGTAGAACCACCGTCTGCCAATAATATCATATCTTAATATAAATTTTCTTTTTATACAATATGTTACCTATAACCCAATTTAATGCGACAAACAACAGGGCAAATATTAAGGAACCGAAATAATCGCCCAGATATGGCTGTAAGCAGATTTTGTAAACAAAACCTTTAATGCTGATGGCCGTCGCATCATTATATGGGATTAAAATGCCTCCAAGCAGTATTGATAGCACTCCTGCGGCTACATAGATGAACAGGGGATTTACACCGAACGATTCGAAGAATACACTCCATTTTTTATGCCCCTTGATATCTATAATCCAGATGAGGAGTGCAAGTAAAGTCGATGCTAATCCGCATGTAGCCAACACGAACGTTGGAGACCAGATTTTCTTATTAATAGGACATCCGTAACTAAGCAAAAAGCCCAGAAAAGTAAGGATGGCCCCCAGGATAAATAATCTGTTTATTTTTTCATAATTATCTTTCGTATTTAATATAAGCCCACCACAGCAAAACCCTATCATAACATGGCAAACGGCCGGAATTGTACTCAGTAGTCCTTCCGGATCAAGTTTTACCCCGCTGTCTGTATACAGATGGTTTGCTCCCAATATTGCCCTGTCAAATACAGAGATTATATTTTGTTCGCTTAATTCGAATCCGTTTCCGTACAATAGCAAAAGGAAATATCCTGTTAATGTAATAATAATGATATACGGGATATACTTGTGTTTCACAAGAATCGCAACCAGCGCCGTTATTCCATATGTAAGGGCCAGACGTTGCATCACTCCTGGGATCCGTATGTTTTCGAAGTTGGATACTGATTTTATAAGGCGGTCAAAAAAAGTTAATTCTTCTCCGGATAGTCCGTTATATGCACGAACCGACAACGATAACCAGCCAAGCCCCAATCCTATGAGGAATATGACAACTGTTCTTTTAATTATTTTGAACAGAGTAGCCTTGTCAAACCCGAAATTGAATTTGCGAAGCGATATATAAGCGGATATCCCCATGATGAACATAAAGAATGGGAATACCAGATCGGTAGGAGTAAGCCCATGCCAGAGAGCATGCCCCAACGGTTTGTATATGTAGTTCCACGATCCGGGGTTGTTTACCATTATCATTCCGGCGATAGTGATTCCTCTTAATATATCGAGTGATAATAGCCGGTCACCAGGTTTCTGATTCATAGTCTTTTATTTATATAAATGATACTTCTTCGATGTTTTCCTGAATGGTTCTGCTTCTTTATACCAAAAGTCTTTAATATCGTCAAAATTATTATTTTCAGCAAATGTCAGACGAACATAATCACTTCCCGATACCTGGTCGAACATGCGGAACCGTTTGTTATCAGCATTATCGAAGACTGCTTTGTCCGGATATAATTTTGCTATTTCCTGCATCAGGTAAAACTGGATTTCAGATAGTCGTGCTTTTTCGTAATCCATAATATGTACCTGCACGCCTTGCAATTGTAGCCCTTGTCCAACAGAATAAAAAGGCCTTATGTGCAAAGGCCTGAAATGAATACCCTGCAAATTCAGACGATTCAGGTTGTTGGCCAGTTCTCCGGCATTCACCCATTCTGCCGCAAACATCTGGAATGGAATAGTATAACCTACACCAATGGACATGTAGCCCAGTTCGCCCAAAATACCCGATACCGGATAAAATACAGCCGATATTGGTTGTGGTATATGCGGCGATGAAGGAATCCACCGGAGGCCGGTTTGCTCATAAGTCATTTTACGTTTCCAACCTTTCATTTTCACCACATGCAGTTTGCACTGTTGTTTCAGCATCTTTTCCCCATTAAGCAGTAAAGCCAGTTCACCACAAGTAAGCCCGTAGACATAAGGTATTTTGAACTGACTTACGAAAGAAATAAATTTATCTTCAACCAAGCCGCCTTCCACCTTTAATCCTCCGAGAGGATTTGGCCTGTCGAGTACAATAAATTCGATATTATTTTCCGCAGCGGCCTGCATAGCCAACCCCATTGTGCTGATGTATGTGAAAGAGCGGCATCCTATATCCTGGATATCATATACCAAAGCATCTATATCCTTTAGCATTTCGGGGGTAGGGATCCTTGTTTTTCCATAAATGGAATAAACAGGAACACCGGTCTCCGGATCGGTTACATTATCAACATGATCTCCTGCATGAGCGTCTCCGCGAACTCCATGCTCGGGAGCGAATAATGCGACGAGCTTCACATTCGGAGCCTCGCTTAAAATATCGATAGTAGACTTCATGCCGTTATCCACTCCCGTAGGATTTGTGATAAGCCCTACACGTTTACCTTCCAATACTTTAAAGTTTTGCTCTTTCAGTATTTCAATACCTGTTTTTATCTTGATCTTTTGGGCAAATCCCGCGACAGATAAAAAACATAATATAAATAGTGTTACCGAGATTTTTTTCATGACAATTTAGTTGTTATTTTCCTCCTCTTTCGCCTTGGGTTTTCCATAATCAGGATCTATCTTAAGTAAACTGACAGCGATAACAGGAATTACAGAACAGATCATTACCCATATAAAGAAGTGATTATATCCTAACTGCTCTTGCAGCCATCCGGCAACCATACCCGGAAGCATCATTCCCAAAGCCATAAAGCCTGTGCAGAATGCATAATGGGCTGTTTTGTGCTTACCATCAGAGAAATATATCATATATAACATATAGGCCGTAAATCCGAATCCATATCCGAATTGTTCTATAAACACACAGATATTGATTATAATCAGACTGTCTGTTTGAGTAAAGCTGAGGTATAAGAATGTCGCTATTGTTAGCAACATACTCAAGGTCATTGGCCACAACCATTTTCTCAAACCTCCTTTGGCTGCAACAAGACCGCCGATAATACCACCTAAAGTAAGGCCAATAATACCGATAGTTCCATATACAAGCCCGACTTCTCCCGTGGTCAGACCCAATCCTCCTACATCTTTCGAATCCAGTAAGAACGGATTGATGAGTTTTAGCAATTGTGCTTCTGAAAAACGGAATGTAAGCATAAAGAATAAAGCTGCACCAACTTGTGGTTTTGTAAAAAAGGTATACCATGTGGAAAGAAACTCTTTCAAGATCGATACAGCAGTTATATTTGTTTGAGCTTTATCCGAATCGGGTTTAGGTAGTGCAACTCTATGATAGAAACTAAAAAGTATAAATAATCCGGCCAAAACAAAAAATGTAATAGACCACGCAAATGGAATATTGCCGGATAAACCTTTATATTCAGCGGAACTGGCAGTTGTAAGTTTCGAATCTACCTGGAATACGATATAAGCCGGTTTATTCCAGTTTGTATCGTTAAATGCCAGCCGCTCACCAATGAGAAGGGAAATACTTTGATCACCTCTATTCATTGTTGTGTTCAATACCATTTCTTTGCCATTTTCAGGTTGTTTCGATAGTCTTACCGCTACCACGGCCACGTTTCCTGTGTGTCCGGATTTTTCCACATAGCGTTTTTCACCGAAATTGCCTTTAATCCATGTTCCTAGGGGTTTTGATACACCAGAGGTCCACCAGCTTACTTTCTTTGTTGTGTCAACGAGCTCTTTAGTGCTGAATCCATTATTATGGTTTAATACATTTATTTCTTTAATAAAAAGTTGTAAGCTGTCTTTGTTTACGCCATGTGTACCGATTTGCACAACATCCCTGTCTACAATAAACCGTATATCTCCTTCCTGGGGGATTATATCTTGCAACTGCGGCATATACAGCGTAGATTGGGTGTATTGTGGCGAAACATCGATATTTATTTTTACAGGCTCGCTCCCTGATGTGCTTTCCAGAAATCCCGCAAGTATGATAAGAATACCTTGTCCCATAATAGTGGCTACTCTGTAGAAAGTGCTTCTGATACCCACATACATAGCCTGCTGGTTGGTGTCGAGCCCCAGCATATAAAATCCGTCTGCGGCTATGTCGTGCGTAGCCGAACTGAATGCCAACAACCAGAAGAAAGCCAGTGTGGCCTGAAAAAAGAAAGGTAGGGGAATTGTAAATGCAATACCGGCAAATCCCGCTCCAATAAGTAATTGCATAGCAATTATCCACCAACGTTTTGTTTTTAGCAGATCCACAAACGGACTCCAGAACGGTTTAATTACCCATGGTAAGTATAACCAACTGGTATATAGGGTTATATCTGTATTGGAAATACCCATGCGCTTGTACATAATCACCGAAAT
>JAISES010000035.1 GCA_031263965.1 Prevotella sp.
CTGATATATCAAAGCCCGTGGCAACGCCACGGGTAAGGATGACATCACGGGGGACAACGCCCTGAAAGGGAAGCATATCATTGATAATAATACGATTACAATTTTTTGTCATGTACTTAGCGAAAAATACTATTATAGGATTAGAAAAAGACTTCTTAGCAATTTTAAACAGTTTCTAATATTCTATCAGACTAAGTATATATTGGCCATATGCTGTCTTGTCCAGCTTCCGGCCTAAAAATCCAAGCTGCTTATCATCAATCCACTTATTGCGCCACGCAATTTCCTCAATACAAGAAATATAAAAACCCTGGCGGTTCTGTACCGTTTCTACATAGTTGCAGGCTTCGAGCAGGCTATCGCAATTGCCGGTATCCAACCATGCAAATCCGCGCCCAAACAACTGAACTTTTAAGGAGCCTTCTTCCAAGAAACATTTATTAAGGTCTGTAATCTCATATTCTCCTCTGGCTGAAGGCTTCAGCATTTTTGCCTTTTGAGTAACAGTTTTATCATAAAAGTATAATCCGGGAACGGCATAATTTGATTTCGGCTTTTCAGGTTTTTCTTCCAAAGAGATTACTTTACCCTGGTCATCAAACTCAACCACGCCATATGCGCGCGGATCTTTTACATAATAGCCGAAGATACAGGCTCCTTTTTTGATAGAAGCCGCCTCTTTAAGCATTTTAGAGAAGCCCTGACCATGAAACATATTATCGCCAAGTATCAGGCAACCAGGTTCTCCAGCCAGAAAATCCGCGCCAAGAACAAATGCCTGTGCCAATCCGTCAGGAACTTCCTGTATAATGTATTCAAACTTCATACCCAAGTCCTCACCCGTCCCCAGTAGCTCCCTGAACATGGGCAAGTCGCGGGGAGTAGAAATAATCAGCACTTCGCGAATCCCTGCCAGCATCAGAGTGGACAAAGGATAGTATATCATCGGCTTGTCATAGACCGGCATAATCTGTTTCGATATGGCTTTCGACAAGGGAAAAAGCCTTGTAGCACTGCCTCCGGCAAGAATAATTCCTTTCATTATATTTTCATAATTTTATTATAACTACAAATTTATAATAAAATATCAGGCAACACTAAACTCTTTTGTAAAATGTAGACATAACAGATATAAACAATAAGAAACCGTTTGAATTTTATTGAAAAATATTATTACAGGATTTGACAAGGACTTCTTAGCAATAAGTCCTAATTCAGCGATATACATATAGTTAAAAGTATCTATAAGCATCAAGTTTGTCGGAACCAAAATATTGTTTCATGATCTTTTTTTATATATTTGCAATTCGACAAACAAATAACAGATATCAGGCATATGAAACCATTTTTTTACGCAATTTTACTACTTACCGTTTTCTTTTTTACTTTTTCTTGTAAAACGAAGCGAAGCCAGGTGATGAAAGAGCGTTATCGCACTGCAAAAAAACACTCTGTTTTAGAAAATAAATTATTGGGAGATAATAATTCTCTATTACTCGGTAACTCTACCCCCCAAGACAATAATAACGGCTATAATAATTCTGGTCTACAGTCACATTCAGGCCAAGCAAACTCCGTTGAGTTTAATGTTTTATTTGACGATTCGGAGATTGCAAATGGAAACGTTTACAGGGAGGCCGCGGCTCACAGGCAGAAGTTGATAGACGACTGCAACTGTGGCGAGACAAAGACCAGTGTAGTTGATCCTGTTACCATCCTTCCGACACCCGAAATTCCTGCAACAACTAATCCTACGGAATCTGGCGAAGTTGCTACGGCAGCCTTGCCTTCTACACCGCAAGAACCGGAAGCAGACGTAAATCAGACTCCAGCTATCTTTGCTCATTTGCTTGATGCAGAAAAGAAACCGATACGCCGTGTAAGGGTGAGATTAATAAATGAGAATGACCAATACCTGCTAAAACAATATAGCGTAATTATTGCGGCCCTGTCTAAACCGGCTGGTGTCGAACGCCTGAAAAAAGCTTTCGCCACATCCAGCGACCAGATTTTCTTTGTACGGAATGAGTTAGGTTTATATTATGCCATTATCGGCAGCTATGATGCAGAATATCAGGCCGTCGAAAAAATAAGAAGGGTATATATGGAATATACCAATTTGTATACGACCGAACAGCTGATGAATAAATACGGCATCACATTTACCGATTTGTGGATTCTGAGAAGAAAGGGAGAATGAAAATCAAATTTCTGGGTACGGGCACATCCACAGGGGTACCGGAAATAGGTTGTAAATGCGAGGTATGCACCTCAGACAACATAAAAGACAGGCGCTTGAGGGCGTCTGTCTTAATACAGGTAGAAAAAAAGAAGATATTGATCGATTGCGGTCCTGATTTCAGGCAGCAAATGATAGGCGAAGAATTTACCCCGATAGACGGAGTATTGTTAACCCATGAGCACCATGACCATGTAGGAGGATTAGATGATTTACGCCCATTCTGTAAATTCGACGATATAGACATCTATTCCGGAGCCATCACTTTGAATGCTTTAAAGCTTAGATTATCTTATTCTTTTAGCGAACATAAATACCCCGGAGTACCCACTTTTCGTTTACATGAAATAAACCCCGATAAGATTTTTTCTGTTCATGGAATTGGCATACAACCAATAAAAATAATGCATTACAAATTGCCAATATTAGGTTACCGCATTGGTAACTTTGCTTATCTTACCGATGTAAAGTCTATACCGGAAGAGGAATATTCTAAGCTTAAAGAATTGGATGTTCTCGTCATAAATGCCCTGCGGATCGAAGAACATATGTCGCACCTGAATCTGGCACAAGCTTTAGCCGAAGTGGAAAAGATCAAGCCGCGAAAAGCTTATTTTACCCACATGTCGCATCATATAGGGCTACATGAAAAGGTGCAAAGACTATTGCCCGAAAATATCTACCTGCCATATGACGGACTGGAAATAGAAGTGTAAAAGCATCAGAAACTGTTCAAATTTTAAAATTCAAACAGTTTCTGATATTATTTTCTACAATAATTATTTCTTCTTTCCCTGATTAGCTACAGCATCCATCAATTTTTTGATTTCTTCAGGATCCCCTAAGAAATAATCCTTTACAAGATCAAGATTATCGTCGAACTCAAAAACATAAGGCACAGCAGTTGGTAAGTTTAGGCTTACGATATTTTCGTCCGAAATACCTTTCAGGTATTTGATAATACCGCGCAAGCTGTTTCCATGTGCTGCCACAATGATTTCGTCGTGACACATCAAAGATGGGTAGATTACCTCCAGCCAATATGGAAGAATACGTTCCACTGTTTCTTTCAAGGCTTCTGTTTGCGGGATAAATGCTTTAGGAACATCATTGTAACGGGGATCTTGAGAGGCTGAACGAGCATCTGAGGGATCAAGCGGAGCCGGCGGGACGTCATAACTGCGTCTCCATACAAGGACTTGTTCATCTCCATATTTTTCTGCTGTTTCGGCTTTATTCAAGCCCTGAAGCATACCGTAATGCTTTTCGTTCAAACGCCATGATTTTTCTACAGGTATCCAGTCCAAATCCATTTGGTCGAGGATATTATTTAACGTTTTTACCGCTCTCTTAAGATACGAAGTGTAAGCAAGTGTAAATTTGAAACCCTCTTTTTTCAATAATTGTCCTGCTTTTACAGCTTCCTGTAATCCTTGTTCCGAAAGGTCTACGTTGGTCCATCCGGTAAAGCGGTTTTCTTTATTCCAAACACTTTCCCCGTGGCGAATTAATACTACCTTTTTCATCTTTATTTACTTGTTTTAAATGTTACTTTATCGTAATACAAAGATATTTAAAATACTTGCAAGTTACAAATATCGTAAGCGTTCGGCATACTGCGCAAATACAAATCTTTATTGGGCTTATCAGGCAGTGACCAGGACGGCAGCCATACAAGAGCAATAAAAGGAAGAGAACAGCCTTCTATTTTATAGGCCGGAGTGATCCGTTTACTTTTATGATTTGACCTTTCTTTGTATTAAATGATGCATTATTTTTATCAGTACGTAAATTTAATGTTCCTCCTACCGTAGATAATATTTGAGCTTCCTTTAACACTCCTTTTTCCCAAGACAGATCAATAATAAAGCCGCCCCGTGCGCAAATGCCCTTCACAAAACCTGACTGCATTGCAGAAGGTAATGATGGAAGTAAATAAGACTCGAAAGAACCATCTCTATTTTGCAGTTGGCTTTGCACAAACATCTCTGCAATCGCAGCTGTTGCTCCAAAGTTTCCATC
>JAISES010000133.1 GCA_031263965.1 Prevotella sp.
CATGGAAAACCCGAATGTATATGTATAGAACGAAACGGGCGTGTATGGATAGGCACTAACGGAGGAGGAGCATATCTCTACAATAAGGAAAGGGACAATTTCAACCAGTATCTCGGCGATAAAAACGGAAATACACTGGCAGGAAAAAATATCTTCACAATGTGCGATTACGGAGACGATTTAATCATAGGAGTACATGAAGGGAAACTGGAAAAGCTGAATAAGAAGAGGAATGTTTTGCAGGAAGTAAATATACCGGATGTTCACTATAAGATCATCCGCCATATTATCCGTCTGGGAGACGAACTATGGGTGGGCACTATGAACGGTATATATATTATAAACGAAACGGAAAAGACGGTAGTTAACATAAAAGAAGACCCCATGGATAACGAATCGCTTTCCGATAATATGATCGAAGATATATACCGCGATAGAGAAGGAGGTATCTGGATAGGGACAATTTACGGCGGAGTAAATTATTTATCGCCCAAGAGTATAAAATTCGACAGATATGTGCCTTTAAGTTCCTATAATTCGATCAGCAGTAAGAAAACCAGTTATCTGGAAGAAGACAGGGATGGAAATATCTGGATATCATCTGAAAATGCTGATATAGATATTTTCAACCCCAGCAACGGGCAATTTAAGAACATAAGGAGGAAGGCAGACAATTCATCCCATCACGAGCGGATTATAACATTATTCCTTGATGAAGATAAAATGTTGGTTGGCTACTTCAAAAGGGGACTCGACGTAATTTCTATACCCAATCTGGAAACGAAACATTATGATGCGGAACAGTTAGGTATTATGGAGCCAAGTGTCTTTGCCTTTTATCGGGATCGCTTCAGGCGCATATGGATTGGCAATGGCTGGGGTATTTTTCTCGGGAATGATTTTTCCGGTAAATTCACACCACAACCCCAGTTGGGATTGAATTTTGTATATGATATCGTAGAAGATACGGACGGTTACGTTTGGGTGGCAACAATCGGTAACGGGGTTTATAAACACAATATCGAAACTAAGGAAACAAAACGATATTTGCATGATAGCGAAGATCCGGCATCGCTAAGTTCAAATTCGGTGAGCAGTATCTTTATCGATTCCGCAGGAAGGATCTGGTTTTCTACAGACAGAGGCGGAATTTGTTATTACAACAAAGATACGGACAATTTTACTTCATATTCCATAAAAGACGGTTTACCCGATGATGTAGCGTATAAAATATTAGAAGATAAGCAGCATAACCTTTGGTTTGGCACCAACAATGGTTTGGTCAGGTTTAATCCTCAAACGAAGGATGTCCGTGTATTCAAGGAGAACCAGGGGTTGCCCGGGAATCAATTTCTCTATAAATCGGCATTGGCGTCGGGCTCGGGTAAGTTCTACTTCGGCGGAGTCGACGGGTTGGTTGTTTTCGATCCGAACCAGTACGAGGAAAATGCTTTCATCCCTCCTGTTTACATTACTAAACTAACGATATTTAACAAAGAAGCGATGATCGATCATCCGGATTTTCCGTTGAGAGAAAGTATCACGCATAGTAAAAGCATAGTATTGAACTATAACCAGACAAATATAGGATTTGAATTTGTAGCATTAAGCTATGCCTGCCCGGGAGCAAACAAATATGCCTACATGATGGAAGGTATCGATGAAAATTGGATATATTGCGGCAATCTGCAGAGTGTTTCTTATGCAAAATTACATCCCGGAAAATACCGTTTCAGGGTAAAAGCAAGTAATAATGACGGATTGTGGAATGAAGACGGCGCTTGTATCGATATAGAAATCCTTCCTCCGTGGTGGCAGTCTGCCATAGCTTATATCCTTTACTCGATCTTTTTTATTACGGGTATATCGCTTTGCTTACACTGGTATAATAAAAGGCAAAAGAAACGGGAACTGGAGAGGCAAAAGTTATTTGAAACAGAAAAAGAGAAAGAACTTTATAGTTCGAAAGTAGACTTTTTTACAAATATAGCCCATGAGATCAGAACACCTGTGACACTTATAAACGGACCGTTGGAATCTCTGCTCGATATGGATGTTAAAGATCCGGAAATAAGGAAGAACCTCCTGATTATGGAAAAAAACACCTCTGATTTATTAATTCTGACAAACCAGCTTTTAGACTTTAAAAAGGTCGATGCTCATAAATTTATCCTTACATTTACCATAAATAATATTTCTGAAATATTACAGGAAACCTATACCCGGTTCGAATTATTAGCTACTCAAAAGAGAAGAAAAATTGAGTTGGCCATTCTTCCCGAATTTCATGCCCCTGCCGATAAAGAGGCTTTAATAAAGATTCTTAATAATTTATTTTCAAACGCTATCTTATATTCTTCACAAAATATAAAGATAGAATTGATGAATAACGATGATGAAAACCGCAATTACATTATCCGCTTCAGCAACGATGGAAAACTGATTCCGGAAGAAATGAAAGAACGTATTTTCGATCCGTTCTATCAACTGGATAGTAATAAGAATACAAACTCATCATCCGGCATAGGACTATCGCTTGCCCGTTCGCTCGCACAATTGCACAACGGCAGTTTGTCTCTGGATCTAAGTTCCGGACTGAATACCTTTATACTGAAGTTACCTTTGGAACAGGCAAAAGCTGAAAAAATGAGTCCGAAGAATGATATTATAATAGAGGAGTCTGAAATTATGCATAAAAAGCATTCTTCAGAAGCTTTACTTATTGTAGAAGATAATGAAGAACTACTCTCTTTTATACTCGATAAACTCAAAGATTTTTATGAGGTTACAGGAGTAAATAATGGAGAAGAAGCTATTGCTGTTTTAAAAGAGATAAGAATAGACCTCATGATATCAGATATTATGATGCCTGATATGGATGGTTTCGAATTATGCCAGGCAATAAAATCGAATGTGGAACATAGCCATATCCCTATCATATTACTCACGGCAAAACATGATCTGCAAAGCAAGATAAGAGGTTTGGAGGCAGGAGCGGATGCCTATATAGAAAAGCCTTTTTCTGTTAACCATCTTATTTCGCAAGTAAAAACATTGTTGACAAACAGAAGGCGGGAAAAAGAGGCTTTCATACAAAAGCCGCTGCTTGCTGTGCAACAGATGGGCATGACTAAAGCGGATGAACAGTTTATGAACCTGATTATCGATATGATAAACGAAAACATAACGAATAATAATTTTAGCGTGGAGGTTCTGGCAGACCTTGTAACGATGAGCCGTTCAAGTCTTCACAGGAAAATAAAAGCCTTGTCGGGACTTTCCCCTGCTGACTTCATTCGTTTGATCAGACTGAAAAAGGCGGCGAAAATACTTGTTGATAACGAATATAGCATAGCGGAAGTGTGTTATTTGACAGGTATTAATTCACCGTCATATTTCACCAAGATATTTCAAAAACAATTTGGAATGACCCCAAAAGAGTTTAGAAATAAAATGCAGGCCGGTTAACAGGTCAATGTGCAGCCATATCTGCGCCCATCTAAGCCTGCAACGGATAGCAGAGTCAGATGGACGCACAAACCTGTTTAATTCAGGAGAATACGGCGGTAAGAAAAAGAAATCCGGGGTATAACCGGCATAAGGTAATAAAGGACAGGAATATTGATTGTTAAGATAATAGAAAGGATTGCAGTAATCAGGAAATAATCCTATGTTTGTATACCAAGTTAGTCACATTTTAAATTGAAAGATATGTTAGTAATCAGTATCAGGGAATTCAGGTACAAATTTTAAGCTTGTTCCTGTTACCGAAAATGATGCTTTGATAAGTAAAGAATATATCGAACCGGATGAAGATTTGGCAAGAGCCATTACAGGAGAGGGCCTTTTAAAACGGGTAATCCCGCGAATAGAAGAACTGTTTAGCAAATGAAAGCTCTCTTTTTGCCGGAAATGAAATATATCGCAGAATCGGAAAACGATACAAGAGCAAATCTTCCGAACAAAGTAAAACGACCGGCTCCACCATTTTTCGATAAATACGGAATAATCTTAAAAAAAAGAATAATGAATAAACGGGAATTTATATTAAGCCTGCTGATTGCAGTTTTCTCAATTACTGGCAATGCGTCTGAAGACAAAAAGTTTGAATTAATGGTCCAATCGAAAAATTACATCTTACAACAATACAATATAAAGGATTTCGGGGCTGTAGACAGTAAAACAGAATACAGTACCGGCGCCGTACAGGCAGCCGTAGACAAAGCCTCGGTAGCCGGTGGCGGACGCGTTTATGTTCCTGCCGGCACTTACCTTATATCACCCATAAAGTTGAGGTCGAACGTTGAACTGTATCTCGAGGAGGGTGCGACTTTACTGGGCACCACCGACCGGACGAAGTACAATATTCCGGAGGAAAAAAATTATAATCTGGCCGGAGAGCGTGGTTTGATCTGGGCCGAGGGAGCATCGAATATTTCGATCAGGGGCAAAGGCGCCATCGACGGACAGGGTGAAGCTGTCGCTGAACACACCGGCCGATTGGTGGCCGAGGGTGTCATTACCGATAGAAACGGCAGTGCGATCAAAAAATATGTGGAAGACGGCAATACTAAATTTCTCCGCGAATTTCCTCGCCCGCAAGAAGAAAACCGTCCAATGCTTATAGCGCTATACGACTGTAAAGATGTGGTTCTGGATGGTATACATATTAAGAATGCAGCCACATGGGTAACCACCCTATGGCGTTGCGACAATGCCAAATTGATTAATCTCACTGTCAGGAGCAGGGCTTTTTGGAACAACGATGGTATCGACATCATAGATTGCACCAACACACTGGTGAAAAACTGCGATATCGATTCGGCCGATGACGGTATATGCCTTAAGTCACATATGCGCGATTACCTTTGCGAAAACATAACGATAGAAAATTGTACAGTGAGTTCCAGCGCAAGCGCCATCAAATTCGGCACCGCTTCGGAAGGAGGATTCCGCAACATAACAGTCCGTAACATAACTGTAAAGGACACTTTCCGTTCGGCAGTAGCTATTGAAAGCGTTGATGGAGGAATCGCTGAAAATATAACCATTTCGGACATTCGTGCTACGAATACATGGAATGCTATCTTTTTGATTGCCGGTACCCGCAAAGGGACATCAACGGCAAAGAATGTCACATTCGAGAATATCTACTGCGAGATTCCTGCTTCCAAACCAGATGCTGTTCATGCAAACTATACTGTTCCAGACAGAAAGCGGAATCTTTACCCTTCTCTTATTACAGGGTCGCCGGCATCGGATATTGAAAACGTCAAGATCAAAAATTTCCAATTAGTCATAGCCGGAGGTGGCACTACCAATATTGCCAACAGCGCTGTTTCCCACCTTCCGGAAATGGATGGACGATATGGACGGTACCCCGAGTACGATATGTTCGGCGAACTTCCTGCCTGGGGACTTCTGTGCCGCAATGTAAAAGGTCTCCTATTGGAAAATATAAAGTTGCAACTGGAACAGGCCGATTACCGGAACCCTGTCGTCATGGACAATATATCGGATATAATGATTAAAAAGCTTGAAGTGATCAACGAACAGAAAACACCTGTCATACTGAACAATTCGAGTGCCGCTTCTATTAAGGATATCAAATCGCAAGCCAACACCAGCGGCAAGATGTATGAAGTGTATAATAATGAAAAATAAGAATCAGCCTGTTAAAATTCCGATTGCTTGCCTTATTCAGGTTACCTGAATAGGATACGGCTTTCTATCCGGATAGTTTCGTTCACTCTCTCGGTTTGTTAGCTAGTCGTTCCTTAAAATCATTTTTTACTGTCATAGCATCAAAATCAATAAGGGTTTTTGCACTAGCATTTATTAGGCTCATTATTACAATTGACAGACCCCACGCAGCTCCAATTGCTATTCACCTGAACATATCCACATTGCCATGTTACTTCTGTATTAGCAGGTTGAGTACCGCCTCCACCACCATAAGTAATGGTATATCCATAAGCATTATTAGCAGAGTTATTATCCGGTGACTGTGCCCCTCCGTAAGAGGCATATCCGCAATATTTGCAACGCAGGTTGGCGTCCGTTACTTCAAACGTGAGTTGTTGAAGATTGGATACATGATGCCTTTCGACGTGATTTAGATGTTTTCCATTATCTTAATTTCTTTAGATACAATATTTCGTTTTTATAATCAAGAATAATATCAAAACGCGCCAGAAAGTGAATTCCCAGAACACCGAGGAAATCATCTACTGAAATAACTGACTTTTGGATAAGAGTGTTTTGCATTGTGATACCACCCAATTGTACATCGACCGTGTCCCGCAGATTTTCCAATATTGAGCTGTTTATTTGTTCACAAGTCAACGGTCTTGACATAGCAGTTGCCGCTTTTAAACCAATGGAACCTTCAAATCCATAATCAACCATAAAATTGCCCTCAATACTGCAAGTCTCATTGTTTTTTGAGAATAAAATTTCTGTTTTTATCGTTGGAACATCTTTAATTGTTGTAAAGGGTATTTTCGCATATCCTTCTTCGGCGACAGAATCCAATGACAACAGATATTTTTCTTTCAAGTTTATATTTAATATTCCATTTTTTGCAAACGCTTTTATTGGCAGTATGCCTTTTACGGTATCGCATCTGGAAGAAAAATTACAAATATTACCGGCTAATACCCTCGCCATTTTATTTGATAACAAATTTGCAAACAAGGGATATCTGTCACGGTCGACCGTTGTCCAATAAACACGAGAAGCCTTCGTGTTGAAAATGTTATGCATTGTAGACACAACCATGGGGGAAGTTCGAATTTCAATACCTACATCATTATCCGAGATGTATGCGCTATCAATTAAGAAAGATTCAATGCCACTATCTACAATTATCTTGATTTTTGCCGAATCGTTTAGCCAAAAGTCATAAAAAATTGCACTATTACCATCGTATTGTATCGGCACAGCATCTCTGGGCAACACCATTTCGCATTGCGGATGTTGTTCTATACTTTGGCTTTGGCAGCCATTGCAACTAAGCAGATTAATGGTAAAAAATAGAATAATGGTAAAAAATAGAATAATAAAGCATTTCATTATGTGTTGTGATTTTAATTTATAAAAACTATATCTTTTTCTATTTAGGATAGTATAGATTAGAAGAAAACTATTTGCAAGTTAAGTAATATAAAAACATTTAAGAGTATCCTAATGCGATATAGCTTCGAGAACTGCGCCGGATTACTTGCGTATCCGGTATTCTTCGGGGGTTATGTTATATTCTTTCAGGAATTCGCGGTTTGAAACAAAAAAGCAGCAGGAACAATCCTACTGCTTTTTATATAGATTTTCCGGATATTAAAATTCCGCATTATTCGGCGTACGCGGGAATGGTATTACATCCCGTATATTTGCCATACCTGTAATGAACAAAATAAGGCGTTCAAAGCCAAGCCCGAACCCGGCATGCGGAGCAGTACCGAACCGGCGGGTATCTAAATACCACAAGATAGGATCTGTGTTCATGTTCAGCTCTTTTGTCCGTTGAACCAGTTTATTATAATCAGCTTCACGTTCGGAGCCTCCGATAATTTCGCCAATCTTAGGGAAAAGAACATCCATGCCTCGCACGGTTTTTCCATCTTCATTCTGTTTCATATAGAATGATTTTATCTCTTTCGGATAATCGGTCAGGATAACCGGACGTTTGAAATGTTTCTCTACCAGGTATCGTTCGTGTTCGGATTGCAAATCGGCTCCCCAGTAAACAGGGAATTCAAATTTATGACCGCTTTTTTCCAGTATTTCTATACCTTCGGTATAAGTCAGGCGCACAAAATCATTGGCTATAACGAAATTCAAGCGATCGACCAATTCTTTGTCAAAGTGTTCTGCCAGAAACTCTATATCATCTTTGCAATGTTCTAATGCGTAACATATCAGATATTTCAAGAAATCTTCCGCCAAATCCATATTATCATGGATATCGTAGAAAGCGACTTCGGGCTCTATCATCCAGAATTCGGCTAAGTGACGGGGCGTATTAGAGTTTTCGGCACGAAATGTAGGGCCAAATGTATAAATAGCGCCTAATGCCATAGCCCCAAGTTCGCCTTCGAGCTGTCCCGACACCGTTAAGTTAGTCTGGCGTCCGAAAAAGTCCTTTGAATAATCAACCTGCCCTGCATCAGTGCGGGGAATATTGTTAAAGTCTAACGTTGTAACCTGAAACATAGACCCAGCCCCTTCCGCATCCGATGCCGTAACTATCGGCGTATGGAAATAATAAAAGCCTTTATCGTTAAAATATTTATGGATAGCATAAGCCATATGGTGGCGAATACGAAATATCGCACCGAATGTATTTGTCCGTGGACGCAGATACGCTATATCGCGAAGGAACTCAAGTGAGTGGCCTTTCTTCTGCAAAGGATAAGTTTCAGGATCGGCTGTTCCGTATATTTCTATACTGTCGGCCTGAACTTCCACACTCTGTCCTTTTCCCCGCGACTCCACTAATTTCCCTGTCACATGGATGCAAGCCCCGGTAGTTACGGGTTTAAAAAAATCATCGCCGAATTTTTCAACATCAGCAACGATCTGAAGATTATGAATTGTAGACCCGTCGTTAAGGTGAATAAAATTCACATATTTATTACCCCGGATAGTACGCACCCATCCCTTAACATCAACGATGGTTTCAAAATCTTTCCTTTGAAACAGATCTGCAATTTTCGTTCTACGAATAGTCTCCATTTTCTATTATATAAATTCTATTTCAAAATTTCACATTTCAAAATTTCAATATTTTGTATATCAACAAAATACAATTTTGATTTGTGAAATTATTTATTGTAAACTATATAGTAATTTTTAACCTTACTGTTTATTCAAACGCTCCCATGCGAAGCATATTTACCTCTTTTTCAGACAAATAACGCCATTTACCTCTGACTACATTCTTTTTAGTAAGTCCTGCAAAATAAACCCGGTCCAGTTTCATAACCTGATAGCCCAGTTTCTCAAATATGCGGCGAACAATACGGTTACGACCCGAGTGAATTTCTATCCCTACTACATTCAGCGTATCTTCGGACTGGTATGCGATAGAGTCTGCATGTATTTCCCCGTCATCCAGATCAACGCCGTCTGCAATAGCCTGCATATCTTCGATAGCGACATCGCGGTCTAGTGTAACCTGATATATTTTTTTCTTCTTAAACTTAGGATGCATCAGTTTTGAAGCCAGATCTCCATCGTTTGTAAGAAGAAGTACTCCTGTCGTATTCCTGTCTAAGCGACCAACCGGATAGATACGCTCAGGACATGCGTTCTTCACCAGATCCATTACCGTTAAACGATTTTGTGGGTCGTCCGAAGTTGTTACACAGTTCTTTGGCTTGTTCAGCAGCACATATACTTTGCTCTCAAGACGAACCGGTTGATCCTTGAACGTAACCAAATCTCCACGGGTTACTTTAGCTCCCAGCTGGTCAACAACTTCTCCATTAACCCTTACAACACCGGATGTAATGTATGCATCGGCTTCACGACGCGAACAAACACCGGCATTTGCCAAATATTTATTCAATCGCAAAGGTGTATTCGGATCAATATTTTCTTTGTATTTAACCGGTTTTACCAATCTCTTTATCCCGCTTGGCTTATTAAAACCACCGCCTCTGTTATTATTTGCCGGCCGGCGATTGTCGTTTCCTCTATTACCATATGAGTTTCCGCGAAAGTTGTTTCCGCCGCGATTATTTGAATATCCTCCGCCTCTGTTGTCGGAATAACCTCCACCCCTGTTGTCAGAGTAACTTCCACTTCTGTTGTCGGAATAATAACCGTCACGATTACCTGAAGGCCGGCTTTGATTGTTATCGTAAGGACGCCGTTCGTTATTATCGCCCCTGTCGTATGCTCTTGGAGTACGATCGTAGCCATAAGAACCACCTTGCCTGTCACTGTCGGCTTTGTACGGATTACGCTCTCTCGCCCCTTGATCTACATCATAAGCCTGTTTACGCATATCCCCTACACGGGTACGTTTCTTTTTTACAGGCTCGTTCGAATTATCTTCTGATGAAGAGTAACCATCCCGGCTTTCTCTATCATTACCTTTGTCTGTCACCATTGTTTCTGATATACAATTTTAATTTAAATATACAATTTTTTAATTTAATTTATAACCTCTCGGCTACTTGCAGATTACACACCTGTATAAGTATGAGGCGTAATTTTCTTTAATTCTTTTTTCACAGCTTCGCTCACGTTCAGCCCTTCTATAAAATCTGAAATAGAATCCGACGTAATAGCATTATTGGTACGCGTGAGCGCTTTTAAGGCTTCGTATGGTTCAGGATATCCCTCACGGCGTAGAACCGTTTGAATACCTTCGGCCACTACAGCCCAGCAGTTATCCAGATCCTTAAATAAGGCTTCATTGTTCAATAATAATTTATCTAATCCTTTCAATGTGCTCTGAATAGCTATTACGATATGCCCGACAGGCACGCCAATGTTACGCAAAACGGTAGAATCGGTCAGGTCCCGTTGCAATCGGGAAATCGGCAGTTTTGCTGCAAGATGTTCCAAAATAGCATTTGCCATTCCCAAATTCCCTTCTGCATTCTCGAAATCGATAGGATTTACCTTATGTGGCATGGCCGAAGACCCGATTTCCCCTTCTTTGATCTTCTGCTTAAAGTATTCCATTGAAATGTACTGCCAAAAATCCCTGTTAAGATCGATCATTATAGTATTTATTCGCTTCAATGCGTCGAATATTGCAGCCAGGTTATCGTAATTAGATATTTGTGTAGTCCATTCTTCTCTTACCAAGCCTAACTTTCCGGATACGAACTTATTGCCGAATGCCTTCCAATCGTAAGAAGGATAAGCTACATTATGCGCATTATAGTTTCCTGTAGCTCCTCCGAACTTGGCAGAAAGAGGTACTGACTTCAATAGTTGCAATTGTCCGTCCAGACGACTGGCAAAAACCATTATCTCTTTTCCCAGACGGGTAGGCGATGCGGGTTGGCCATGTGTTTTAGCCAACATAGCTATATCAGCCCACAAGCCGACCTGCCCTTTCAGTTTACCTGTCAATTCTTCCAGTAAAGGATAATACACCTCGTTCAGCGCATCTTTCAGCGAAAGCGGTATCGATGTATTATTTATATCCTGAGAGGTTAGCCCAAAGTGTATAAATTCTTTATATTCGTGTAAACCAAGCTCATCGAATTTTTCCTTCAGAAAATATTCAACTGCTTTTACGTCATGATTGGTAACCCTTTCCGTTTCCTTTATACGCAAAGCATCTTCTACCGAAAAATCATCTACAACTCTTTTCAGCTTCCGGTATACCACCTGATCTGCATTTTTTAATTGAGGGAGAGGCAATTCGCATAGCGAAATAAAATACTCTACTTCAACTAATACGCGGTATCTGATAAGAGCATATTCTGAAAAATAATCAGCCAGTTTCTCCGTTTTGCTTCGATAACGTCCATCTATCGGTGAAATGGAAGTTAAGGGGGTTAGTGTCATTTTACTACAAGAAATTTTGTGTTTTTAATACTTTGAAATCCTTTCAATATCCCTACTTACTTTGAACTGCAAATATATAACAAATATTATTCCGATGGCTTCATTGACGCACAGATTATGCTATTTTTTATCTTTTTTATGAAGAAATCATGCGAATTGATCAAGCGCCGTTACAATCCGGTGTATCTCTTCATTTGTCAGAGATGGATACAACGGCAAACTCAGCACCTCCTTCTGCAACCATTCTGCGACCGGAATACTTATATTTTTCAGATTTGAATAAGCCTCTTGTTTATGGATCGACAGAGGATAGTGTATCTGTGTATGAATACCATTCGCCAACAAATACTGTTGTAATTTTTCTCTTTGCGAAGAACGTATGACATAAAGATGGAAGACATGACTTCCCTCATTGTCCGCTTGGGGTAAGACAATCTGCGGATTCTTTATATGTTCCGAATAGTAATGGGCTATTTCTATCCGCCTCTTATTATCCTGATCCAGGAATCTCAAACGGACTGATAATATTGCAGCTTGTATTTCATCGAGACGCGAATTCAGCCCTTTATATTTATGAATATATTTATCGTCCGACCCGTAATTTGAAAGAGCCCTCACTATTTCCGCCAAATGATCATCATTGGTTGTAACAGCTCCCGCATCACCCAATGCCCCAAGGTTTTTCACAGGGTAGAAGCTAAAGGCGGCAGCATCAGCCAGATTACCGGCTCTCCCCCCCTGATAAACGGCGCCATGCGCCTGGGCTGCATCCTCTATCAATTTCAGATCATATTGCCTGGCAATCACCTTCAACTCGTCCATTGCTGCGATCCGGCCATATAAATGGACTGCAACAATAGCTTTTGTCCGGCTGTTCACTTTTTTAGCTACCGAGGAAGGGTCTATATTAAATGTATTTACATCGCAATCGACAAATATCGGCTTAAGCCCACATTGCGAAACTGCCAGAGCTGTCGCTATAAAAGAATTTGCAGGAACAATAACTTCATCTCCTTCCTGCATAAGACCCAATTCCATATATCCCGTCAGGATAAGACGAATAGCATCAAGCCCGTTTCCAACGCCTATACAATGGATAGCGCCGCAATAAGCGGCAAACTCTTTTTCAAACTTCTCCTTTTCTTTTCCCAGTATATACCATCCGGAATCGATAACACGCGATGCTGCTTCTTTAAATTCAGAAGCAAATCGCTTGTTTTCCCGTTCCAGATTAAGAAAAAGAATGGGTTCCATATTTTATGCTTTCGTTCCCAACATTACTTTAGCATTCTGTATTGCCGCTTCCGTTACAGTAGATCCGCTAAGCATACGGGCAATCTCGTCCAGACGATCTTTGTCCGACAGCATAATCAATTTAGTAGTTGTAGAATCATTGCTATCGTCCGACTTATATACTTTATAATGCGTTTTACCCTTCGCCGCTATTTGCGGTAAATGGGTTATGGCTATCACTTGCATATTCTGTCCGAATTCGAGCATTACCTGCCCCATCTTATCTGCGATTTCCCCGGAAACTCCTGTGTCGATCTCGTCAAATATAATTGCCGGCAGAGCTGTCGCTCCTGCTATCATCGATTTAAGACAAAGCATTATCCTCGATATTTCACCTCCGGATGCAATACTTGCCACAGGCTGCAACGGAACATTTTTATTCGCAGAAAACTGGAACCGAATACTGTCCATACCATATATATCGGGATTGTCTTCTGCTATAACATCACATTTAAAGCGTATATTAGGCATACCCAGATAAGAGGCTTTCTGTTGCAGTTCTGTTTCTATTTTCTCAGAAACAGACATTCTATTGGCTGTCAAAATCTTAGCTAAACTAAGCATTTTCTCATATTTTGCCTGAACCTCTTTCTCTAAAGCATCTGCCTGCTGACCGGAAGACTCTATATCTGCCAGCTTCCGGGCCAGGTCGTTATACAGGTTCAATAATTCTACGACACTCGATAAATGGTGTTTCTTCTGCAATGTATAAATCAGGTCGAGACGGGCTTCGATGAAAGCTGATCTTTCGGGGTTATATTCAACATCTTCGGCCAGACGCCCCATTTCAGACGCCATATCTTTCATATCTATATATGCCGTTTCCAGCCGTTGAGATATTTCTTCTGCCTTATGATATATTTTAGCCAGCGATCTGGATGTATTCAGGCTTTCTTTCAATCCCGAAACGATCCCCCTCTCATCTCCGGACAAAAGGGTATGCACTTTATATAAAGAGCTTTTTATATCTTCGGCATGATTCAGTGTCTCTGATTCCCTTTCCAGTTCTTCCTGCTCCCCTTCCTGTAAAGCGGCCTCCTGCAAAGAATCGTGTTGAAAACGCAAGTAGTCTTCTTCCTCTTTACTTTTACGAATCTGATCTTTCAAATCCCCGAGAGCTTTTCCGGCATCCTTGTACTGATGATAAACCTGCCGGTATTCTTTTAATAAGTTCTTATTTCCGGCTAAAGCATCCACTACCTGCATCTGGAAACGGCTGTCTGCCAATAACAGATTCTGGTGCTGTGAATGTATATCGATCAATTGCCCCCCCAAT
>JAISES010000140.1 GCA_031263965.1 Prevotella sp.
AACGACGGGCGTATCTGGGTGCCTAAAAAGAAAGAAGACTCTGAAGCTATCCGTGCCGGAAAGCTGAAACCGACTCAAATAAAAGAAGAAGACAGAGATTACTATCTGGAAAGACGTTACCCTGCATTCGGTAACCTTGTTCCCCGCGACGTGGCTTCACGCGCAGCAAAGGAAAGATGCGATGCCGGTTATGGCGTCGGGTCTACAGGCCTGGCCGTATATCTTGACTTTAGTGCCGCCATTGAGCGTCTGGGCAAAGATGTAGTGGAAGCTAAATATGGTAACCTGTTCCAGATGTATGAAAAAATAGTGGACGAAAATCCGTATGCAACACCTATGATGATCTATCCTGCTATCCACTACACAATGGGCGGTATATGGGTTGATTATGAATTACAAACTTCTATCAAAGGTTTGTTTGCGCTGGGCGAGGCCAACTTCTCCGATCACGGAGCCAACCGTCTTGGAGCATCTGCATTGATGCAAGGTCTGGCCGATGGATATTTTGTATTGCCTTATACTATCCAGAACTATCTGGCCGATCAGATTTCCATTCCCCGTTTCAGTACCGGATTACCGGAATTTGAAGAAACAGAGACCGCAATTAAAGAGAAAGTTGCCAAACTGATGAATATTAAGGGTAACCGCTCTGTAGATTCTATCCACAAGCAGCTTGGCCTTATCATGTGGGACTTTGTAGGTATGGCCCGTACAAAAGAAACATTGGAAAAAGCCATTGAAGAACTAAAGGAAGTGAAAAAAGAATTCTGGTCTAACGTCCGTATTCCTGGCGAAGCTACCGACCTGAATACCGAACTGGAAAAAGCGTTGCGTTTGGCAGACTTTATCGAAATAGGCTTGTTAATGGCCTACGACGGACTAAACCGTAATGAATCTTGTGGCGGACACTTCCGTGAAGAGTTCCAGACTCCTGAAGGTGAAGCTATGCGTGACGATGAGCATTATTCTTATGTTGCTTGTTGGAAATATCAGGGTGATAGTCTTGCACCCGAACTTATGAAAGAACCTCTTGATTATGAGTTCGTTGTAAGACAACAAAGAAATTATAAAGCGTAATTTTTGGTTACGGGTTACAAGTTACGAGTTACAAGTATTAGCATACAAAGAAGTAATTAGTAACAATAGAAGATAAAAAATAATGAAGATTCATAAAGATCTGTTTGTTTGGCAAAAAAGTATAGCTTTAGTTAAAGTTATATATGAGGCAACAGCATCTTATCCTCATGCCGAACAATTCGGATTGACGTCTCAGATCAGAAGAAGTGCAGTATCCATACCTTCTAATATAGCAGAAGGTTGTGGCAGAAATTCAGATAAAGAACTGATCCAGTTTTTATATATTGCGCTGGGTTCGGCTTCCGAACTGGAAACGCAGATAATCATATCTGTAGAACTGGGCTTGTTGGAAAAGCAAAATGCCGATTTGATCCTAATTTCAATTAATGAAATAATAAGGATGGTATCTTCATTAATTAAGTCTTTAAAACCCGAACTAAAAAAATGAAAATTACAAATCATAGTTACCGTTCCTGTTCTTGTAACTTGTAACTCGTAACTTGTAACTTTTTAATAAAATGGAAAAACTAATAAATATAACATTAAAAGTTTGGCGTCAAAGAGGCCCTCAGGTAAAAGGAGCTTTTGAGACACATAAATTGGATGGCATTTCTACCGAAAGCTCATTCCTGGAAATGCTTGATATTCTGAACGAAAAACTGATAAACGAAGGAAAAGAACCCGTAGTGTTCGATCACGATTGCCGCGAAGGTATCTGCGGTATGTGTAGCCTTTACATCAACGGACACCCTCACGGACCGGATGAAGACGTGACAACATGCCAGTTGCATATGCGCAAATTTAAAGATGGGGAAACCATTACTATCGAACCTTGGCGTTCGGCAGGATTCCCTGTTGTCCGCGATCTGATGGTAGACCGTAATGCATTTGACAAAATTATGCAAGCCGGAGGTTATGTTAGCGTGAATACAGGAGGTATACCTGATGCAAATGCAATACCAATCCCTAAAAAGGATGCTGACGAGGCTATGGATGCAGCTTCTTGTATTGGTTGTGGAGCTTGCGTTGCTGCATGTAAGAATGGTTCGGCCATGCTGTTCGTTTCTGCCAAGGTCAGTCAATTGGCGCTTCTACCTCAGGGGCGCGTAGAGGCTGCCCGCCGTGCTAAAGCTATGGTTGCAAAAATGGATGAGCTTGGTTTTGGTAATTGTACCAATACGCAGGCGTGTGAAGCGCAATGCCCTAAGAATGTATCTATTGCTAATATCGCCCGTATGAACCGCGAGTTCCTGAAAGCAAAAATAAAAGATTAAAAACCTTGTTATCTTATAATTGAAAAAACGGCAACAAAATGTTGCCGTTTTTTATTTCTTTATTTTATCATTCAATCTTCTTCAAGTATCTTTCTACTTTATATAGATCGGTAGGCTTTTCGTTGTCTCTGAATTCATCTTTGTCCAGAATCATTTCAGTTTGCTTATTTGTTTCAGGATCTGTATAAGCTTTTCGTTCTGTTATCCATAAAAAAATACCATCATTCATTGGAACATCACTAACCTCAAACTTAAACAGAAGGTGTATGACGTCATCTATAATCATTACCGGCAATGCTCCTGTGGATATTGTTTCATCTTCAGCAGGGTAATAAATCAATTTTTCCCCGACTTTTTGCCCATTCCCGTTATAATAGAATTTGAATGTGGTAATATTGGGTTTATCCAGGTATCTTTCCGAAATCTCATAATTATAGGTTCCATTTACTATTACCTGATAATTATAAACTTGCCATGTTCCTATGTAATCGTCAAAATTGATCATAATTTTATCTACATTCGGATGTGCGCCCGGAGCTGTCGCTATATTACGCAGACGTCTGATGTCCGATATTTTATATTCCTGGCCCCCTATGACAAGGGAATAAGTGTAATCGACATACATTAACCCATCGCTTAGTTTCAGATTTGTTACATTCTGTTTTGTCGTGTACAAGGTGTCTCTTCCGTCAAATTCAGTAATAGTAAATACAATGTGGCCGTCGATAACATCATAAGTCCCTTTATCTACGACTTCTTGTATAGGATTGTAGTTAGTGAATTTATAAGTACTGTTTTCTTTATAAAATTTTGTACGGAACCCGTCCATTTCAGGGTCACGGAATCCTTCGTAGAAATCTCCATAAAGGTTCAAGTCTTTTTTGGAATGATATATTTCCCATGTGCCAATCAAATCATCTTTTGTAAACTCTGTTGGTGTTGGTGGTATTATGTCACCATCATTGCCCCCCGATCCACAACTATTGAACCCGATAAGAAGCGATAGGATATAGAGTATATATATATGATTCTTCATATTCAATGGGTTGAGCCGTTTTGTGTTTGTTATATTCCGGCACAAATATACGACAAAATATGCATGTAGTTATAAATTAGGTCTCTTTTATTGTTTGTTATAAGAACCTGTTTGAATTTTATAGCAGATTTTTTATAGGTATTTTCAGATGGATTTTGATCTTTTTGCTTGCAGGTTTAGCGGGCTAAACCAAAAGTGAAAAGGAGAAAATACGCAGAAAAGAGCATAAAAAAATTGCTAAGAAGTCTTTTTCTGATCCTGTAATAATATTTTTCGCTAAAATTTAAACAGTTTCTCAGATGAGGTCAACTATGGTTATGCCCGTACCTCCGAATTGAACGTGTTCATCCTGAAAGTTCCGGACTCCCGAAGCCGTGCGCAAATAATCACGGATAATTTGCCTCAATGTTCCTGTACCTGTTCCGTGTAATATGCGTACCCGCGACATACCGACAAGCACCGCATCATCTATAAAATACATAACAGCCTGCAACGCTTCATCCCCGCGCATACCACGGATGTCAATATCTTGTTTGAAATTGAGCTTTTTATTTCGCATATCGTCGCTGACAGCGGCATTGATTAAAGTACTTTTCTGTTCCCGTTTGATTTGATTTTTACTGACGTATTCTAAGGTCTCGGGTTTAACTGTTGATTTTATCATTCCGAACGCAACCGTGACATTCCCTTTTTGTATATCGAGAACCTGTCCCACCGGAGATTGGCCTTTTATGCGCACATAGTCTCCTACAGATATAATAGTTGTATCCTTTTGCTTCTTATTTTTCTCTTTGTCTTTTAGTTTCTGTATTTTTCGGGTAATTTTTTCGTCCGTTACATATTCTTCATGCTTTAATGACAATTTGAACTCACCGAGGGTTTGTCGTGCCTGTTTCGTCTTTTCCTTTTCGGCTTGGGATTCTTTGATGGTACGTATCGTATTTTCTATTTTAGCATTGGCTTCGGATAATATTCTTTCGGCATCGGCTTTTGCCTGACGGATAATTTCTTTTCGCTGCTTTTCTATTTCCAATAGATCAGCCTCATAATTTTCCGTTATTTCCTCCAGGCGTTTTTCTTTCTGGCGGACATTCTGCCGTTTTGTTTCCCAGTAACGTTTATCGCGGACAATATCTTGCAGATATTTATCCATGTTTATATAGTCACTGCCGACAATACCGGAGGCGTCGCTTATTACATCTTCGGGTAATCCTATTTTTCGTGCTATTTCTATAGCAAATGAACTCCCCGGGTTCCCGATAGATAGCGTAAATAAAGGTTGCATAAGATGCCGGTCGTAAAGCATGGCGCCGTTTATTACGCCTTTGTTTTCATTTGCAAAATGTTTAAGGTTCTGATAGTGGGTAGTGATTACCCCGAATGCCCCTTTTTCATTGAAACGTTTAAGTAACGACTCGGCT
>JAISES010000146.1 GCA_031263965.1 Prevotella sp.
TGAAAATGGATAACCTCATTCATACATCCTGCCTTTGCAGAAGATCCTGATGTCATGACTCCATTCCAGCCGCTTTATTGCAATACCCTCCGGTAACAAAGCGGGTGCAAAAGTAAAAAACATTTTATTACACTCCAAATATTAACAGCTGTTTTTTTTGAAATATTTTGAACGGAACCTCTAAGACTGAAACTATAATCCTATAATACATTATGTTATAAAACATAAATAGAAAAAAGAAATTACCTGCCTATATCAAATTCATACGAAAGTTTCAATGAAATGCCATGATATGTTTGTTTAATTCCTATTCTCGCTAGAGGTTCTTTATCCGACCATTCAAGCGTATTCAGTTGCTCCTTAATTATACGATAACACATTGTATATCAATAAATAACAGTGGATTAATTTGAGTGTTTCTACGGTTTTTATAACTATGAGATATAAAAAGCAGTAAATTAAGCCGTGGAAATTACTCAGAAACTGTTTAAATTTCAGCGAAAAATATTATTATAGGATTTGAAAAAGTCATTATCTTCGCAATATGAAATATCATAAAAAACATGAAAAAAGTATTTGTAAGCGGCTGCTATGATATGCTGCATAGCGGACATGTCGCATTTTTTGAAGAAGCCTCAACGTACGGAGAATTATATGTGGGAATAGGATCTGATAAAACTATAAACGAACTGAAAGCCCGAAAAACCATAAACAACGAACAGGAACGTTTGTATATGGTAAAAGCTTTAAAGTCGGTCAAAAACGCCTGGATAAACAGGGGTGGCGGCATTATAGACTTTCTTGAAGAAATTAAAACTTTAAAGCCGGATATATTTTTTGTAAACAGTGATGGTCATAGCGCCCTAAAAGAAGAATTATGTAAAGAGTTGAATATAGAATACGTCGTAAGCCAACGCATACCTCATGCCGATCTGCCCATTCGTTCGACTACTGCTCTGCGCGGGGAATGCCGGATACCATACCGCATCGATCTTGCCGGAGGATGGCTCGACCAGCCCAATGTTAGCTCATTATGCCCGGGCCCGGTTCTTACAATATCAATAGAGCCCGATTATGAATTTAATGACCGTAGCGGTATGTCTACCAGTTCACGTAAAAAAGCAATAGAATTGTGGCAGATAGATATTCCGGCAGGAGATAAAGAAAAATTGGCAAGAACTCTTTTCTGCTACGAAAATCCTCCGGGAACAAAATATGTAAGTGGTTCGCAGGATGCGCTGGGCATTGTACTGCCGGGGTTAAACAAGTTGCACTATAAGGGGGATTTCTGGCCATCGGGAATAGAGCGGATACTTGACAATGATACTTTAGCCTGGTTAGAAAAACATTTATGGCTTGTCCCATTATATCCGCGTCATAATGATTATGATGTGCTTTGCGAAACAAATATTATAGCAGAGCATGCTAAAAAACTAAGTGACGCGGCCATAAACACATGGAATGCGATCAAAGATAAAGACACGCGAAAGTTTGGAAAATCAGTGCAGGAAAGTTTTGAAGCGCAGATAGCCATGTATCCTCATATGGTGACGGACGACATACTCAATGCCTTAGAGAAACACAAGAACCAAGCTATGGGGTGGAAACTCAGTGGCGCAGGCGGCGGCGGATATCTTATATTTGTCAGCGAAACTCCCATCGAAAACGCCATTCAAATAAGAATAAGGAAGCCTGATTTAGAAACTGTTTAAATTTGCTATAAAATTTAAACAGTTTCTCAGCATTTTTATATTCTCTGTTTATTTCAGATATTCATCAAACCAACGGAAGAACTCCCTTTGGAATAATACACCATTCTGTGGCTGTGATATCCAATGGTTTTCATTCGGATAGATGAGCATCCGTGCAGGAATTCCCCTTAGTTTGGCAGCATTGAAAGCCATCATTCCCTGTGACGCCAGAATACGGTAATCCAACTCCCCATGAGAGATCATTATAGGGGTATCCCATTTATCTACAAACTTATGGGGAGAGTTGGCAAACGAACGTTGAGCTATGGAATTATTCCTGTCCCAGAACGAACCACCCAAGTCCCAGTTAGCAAACCACATCTCTTCCGTTTCCAGATATTGTGCTTCAAAATTGAAAATTCCGGCATGGGCAAAGAAAGCCTTGAAGCGTTTGTTGTGGTTACCAGCCAGCCAATAAACGGAGAATCCGCCATAACTGGCTCCCGTACAGCCAAGTTTGTCTGCATTTACATATGGTTCCTTTGCCAGAGCATCGATAGCCGACAGATAATCTTTCATATTCTGACCACCATAATCTTTACTGATCTGTTCCAGCCACTCTTGCCCGAATCCGGGTAACCCTCTACGGTTAGGCGCAACGATTATATAGCCGTTTGCAGCCATCATCTGCAGATTCCAACGGTACGACCAGAACTGGCTGACAGTGCTTTGCGGCCCACCCTGGCAATATAGCAATGCCGGATATTTTTTATTTGGATCGAAATCCGGCGGATATATTACCCATGTGTGCATTTTCTTTCCATCTGTAGTCGGTATCCAACGCTCCTCAACTTTACCCATTGTGATCTGGTCAAGGATATCTTTGTTCTCAAAGCTCAGTTCGGTAGCTTTGCCATCAGCAAGATTTACCGAATATATTTCATCCGGTTCAGATAGTGAGTGCCGTAAAGCTATCAATTTACCATCAGCAATACCAAACGATACATAGTCATATTCTCCTGTTGTAATCCGGCTGATTTCTTTTGTATCAACAGTTGCCCTGAACAGGTGAGTCTTAGCCTCCACACATGAAATAAAGTAAATAGTCCGGTTGTCATTCCATGCCAGATAATCTGTATTATAATCGAAATTTCCGGTTACATAAGTTTTCTCTTTAGTAGCTAGGTTTATAACGAACAGTCTGTTTTTGTCAGATTCGTACCCGTCACGTTCCATACTTTGCCATGCAATATATTTACCATCGGGAGAAAAAACAGGATTCGTATCGTACCCCATCATGCCTTCGGTCAGGTTTGTTGTCTCTTTGGTATCTGTGTTATAGAGATAAATATCAGAATTGGTAGACAATGCGTATTCCAATCCTTTCTTTTTACGACACGTATATGCAATTGATTTGCTGTCCGGGCTCCAGGCCAATTGTTCTGTTCCTCCGAATGGAAGCATCGGACATTCATATGGTTCATTACCCAGAATATCAATCCCTTCCGACATTTTCCCGTCATTATAACCGGCAACAAAAGTATGAGGTATTTCTTCGATCCACTCCGACCAATGTTTATACATCAGATCATCGATAATACGCCCCGAAGCTTCAGGCAGATCTTTGTAACGGTCTGCTGTCCGTTCTCCGTATTTTACATTCTTGATATACATAATCTTTTCCTCATCAGGAGAATATGTAAAGCCGTTTATATCGCCCTCTATATCACTTATTTGTTTACGGTCTGTTCCATCCGGATTCATTTCCCATATCTGGGACGAACCGCTTTCGCCACTCAAAAATGCAATCTTCGAACCACCTTTTATCCACACAGCGTTATTTTCGCTTTTGGCAGTCTGTGTTATCTGTTTTTTATCCGAGCCATCTACTTTCATGGTAAACAACTCCCTATTCGTCTTATTCTGCTCTATGTTGACATAGGTCACACCATATAAAATTTTAGATTTATCAGGTGAAACCTGGATATCGGACAAACGCCCAAAGCTATAAAGAGTTTCCGGGGTCATAATACCATTTTCAACCTTGATTGTTGCCTTTCCAATTATAGGTGCATCCTTTTCCGCATCGGCCTTTTTTTCTGCCGGATTACAGGCCATCATAGCCGCACCGCAAACTAATGTCATAATCGATTTATATTTCATAGGATTAATTAAATATTTTGCGCTAAAGATAATGATTTTTCAGCAATGCGGTGTAATTATCGGAGGAACGTCTGCTGTTCTTTGGACAGGAGAGTTCATCAGGCTGGTGGCCGGTTAGTGGTAGGGGCAGTCCTTTGTGACTGCCCCAAAAAATACAGACGGATTACTTCGGGTAAACCCTCGCAATGACGGGAAAAATAGAACAATCAGATGTGACAATAAATATTTTATAGAACTTAATAATATTTTTCGCTAAAATTTAAACAGTTTCTTAATCCATAGTTCATCAAAAATGCGTATATTTGCACGCAATAAATTTCAAAAGCTCTTTTATATATGTCTTTTATTGCAGATAAAGTTTTAATGGATGGATTGACATTCGATGATGTATTGTTGATCCCCGCTTATTCAGAAGTACTCCCCCGCGAAGTCGACCTATCGACAAATTTCTCACGCAATATCAAATTGAATATCCCTTTCGTTTCGGCAGCTATGGACACAGTCACAGAGGCTAAGCTGGCTATTGCTATTGCCCGCGAAGGCGGTATTGGAGTTATCCACAAAAATATGTCTATCGAAGCACAAGCACAACAAGTAAAATTTGTGAAACGTGCCGAAAACGGGATGATTTCAAATCCTGTAAGCATCTTACGCGACAAAACAGTGGGACAAGCCCTGGCTATGATGGCTGAGTATAAAATAGGCGGAATACCGGTTGTAGATACGAACAACCGCCTGGTTGGAATTGTTACAAATCGCGATTTGCGTTTTCGCAGAGATATGAGCGAGCTGATCGATAATGTCATGACAAAAGAAAACATTATCACCACCCGTCAGTCTACGAACCTTGAAGCAGCGGCGGATATCCTTCAACAACATAAAATAGAGAAGTTGCCGGTAGTGGATGCCGACAACAAGTTGATAGGACTGATAACCTACAAGGATATAACTAAAGCAAAAGATAAACCGTTTGCCTGTAAGGATGGAAACGGGCGCTTACGCGTTGCGGCAGGCGTCGGTGTAACCCATGATACGATGGAGCGTGTAGCGGCGCTGGTTGAAGCGGGAGCCGATGCAATCGTTATAGACACAGCGCACGGACACAC
>JAISES010000195.1 GCA_031263965.1 Prevotella sp.
TGACAGCATCATATAAAATAAAACCTTATTGAGTTTCAACTCATAGATAATAGCTGTAATCAACAGCAGAATACGGGACGCTGTAATTACACTCAATCCCCCGGTGTCAAATCCGCCACTGTATAATTGAAGTACAGGAAGGAAGATCACAACCGCTCCGCAAGATGCAATCCACACATATTTCATTATTTTACCGTCCATCATTCAACACTGTTTTGATTAATCCGGAATTGACTGTTGCAATATCTCAGGCGGTGAAACTAAAAAGGTATGAACCGTAGTAAAATACAAAACCGGAAGTATGATCAGAAAACACAGTGCACAATACCACCCCGGATGCACTTTTTCCTTCCGTACGATCTTCAACAATATTACCGCCATTACAAAAACGAGCGGTAATGTATATACGCTTATTATAACTGTTTCCATGTCTTTTAATTTAATTTTTCGCAAACCGTTTTCATAAGTCGGAATTTAATCTGATAGATATAATGCCGGAAAACTAAATCCGAAAATATTTCCTTTTGTAACAACCTGCCTGGTTTCAGGATTTACAAAAACATAATACTCGCAGGTCTTCAACCGGCAAACAAACTTTATCATATATATTTCGTAACCCGTTTGAATATATTCTTCCGAAATCGTTTTTATGATTTCATTCAATTCCGATTTGTCCGAACCAACTGTTCCCGAAAAATCAAGCCGGATGTCTGTCTGTTGTTTGGGAGCATTACCACTTGCACTTTCGTAAACTGTTAACGACGCACCCCAACCCGGAGCATGATAGATATTCTTCTTTACAAAATTCCGGGCTTGCTTCCGGTTTTTAATAACGTCAACATACTTATATGATAATAAATCTACCTCATTTGCATTTTTTACAAATCGGGGGAAATTATCAAAAAGATTTTTGAAGTTTATTTCACTTGAAGTTAAAGGTGCACCGTATTCAAAAAGATTGGTTTCTTCATAATGCCCGTCTGTATGACTTTGCAATTGTGCATACAAACTGCAATAAAAGCACATAAAAACACCAACACAACTTGATTTAATAATCTTATTCATACTGTTTTCTATTTATTTAATTCAAACTGGAAGAATCAATATAAGCGCCTCCCGACTGTCCATGACCACCTCCGGAAATAGAATAGCTGCTGCCATTCCAGCTAACCGTTACACTACCCGAAGAACCGGTTGCCACTGCATATTGATAACGGCAATGACCTCCTGCGCCCGGAGTAAAAGAAGTAACTGTAATTTGAGCAGTCGCTGTATAACCACCGTCAGCCCAGTAGTGCGCACTTTCGACATATGTACTTATTGATTTTATATTGTTGCTGCTATTCCCCGAAACGCTAATAGAGCACCAAGCTTCTGCACATGTAGTTCCCAGCCAATTGGTCGTAATATATGTCGGACTACTAAAATTATATGAAACAGGACCATCAGGAGATGATTCACTGTTGGATTTTAATCTGGGAATATTAACTATATCCGGCTCTCCGGCTTCTTCAATTGTTATGCAGCGAATATTTGACAATATATCATCATAAATAACACATGTGTCATTCACGAGGCATTTTGATATAATCGGTTTTCCCTGATAATTCCATGTAAGTTCCACGATTTTTAAATCATACGAATCAAGAAAATTACAGGTAATTTGTTTTTTGACATCGGAATACATCTCTTTTACCCCATTCACATCATGGTTATTGACTTCGGAAACAGGTAATAATTCAAATCTGTTAATATCCAAAGAATCATTGTACACGGGAACAAAAGAGTCCTCGCTTACTTTTTCCGAAGCCCATGATTTTACTTTTACATCCATGTCATCTATTACCTTATAGTGGACTAACTGTAAATCTTGAAGAGCAAATTTTTCTGCACCCAAACCATTAAGCGCATAATCGATCTGCTTTTGCCATGTTGATATAACTGTACTGTTTCTATCAGCTGTTTCCATAATGCTGATTTCGTTACTGCAACTCTGCATGAAAATCCCAACGGAAATCATACCGGCCAATACGGTGGCCCATGCTAATATCTTAATTTTTACTGTTCGTATCATATTTTATATTTTAATTTTTTGCAAACCATTGTTGTTGTTTTGCAAGAAAGAAAGGCGTTTGCAATCTCCTTTCATCCTGTAATTTTTTGCTTCGACTGTTTCCGTCCGTCCCTGTCTTTCCCTCAAAGCATAAAGAAAAAAACATTTCACCCGGACGCCCTCACGGAGGCAAGAGTTCCTTTGGAGTTTCATTTTCCAAAAGATTGCCTTGCCTGGGTTGTATTTTGTTAATTGGTTCGACATCTGCCCGGCTTTCCGGTGTCGGAACGTTCATTTCTTCTTCCCTGTCATCGAAAAGATTTATAAAGCCTGATGCTTTACTCCAGTTAAGACGCCGGTAATAATCGTTTAAGTCATCCCGGGATGGATGCAGAATATAGCAACTTAACCCGCAGAATGTGTCTATGTCATACATCCCAATAAATCCAGCCGTATGCGCTTTGTACAGTACTGCCCTGTTAAGTTGTTCTGTCAGGGCGGTTTTATCCGTTTCGGGAAATGCCCTGTTGATAAAATCCATGAAATCGAATGTATATTGCTCGGAATATACATCCAAACGTTGTACCGACCGACGGTCGAAGGTTGTCATATCAAACGCTTGCCCTGCGATAGCCTGTGCCGTTACTGCCGCCAGCTCTTCCAATTCGCAGGTATTCACTACGGATATCGTGGCCGAGCGGTATAATTCATTCTCCTGCTCATTATAATACGTGAAATAACTTTCCGCCACTTTCCTGAAATCCGGCTGTTGTTTGATGAGTTCGGGAATAATCAAATCATACGGAAAACCCTCATAAATAGTTTCGCCGGACGATGCGATAATATAATCCGCCTTGTCTTTCAATTCGTAAGCGACCTCTACCGCCCCCATCAGACAGGCATCAAAGAGGATAAAGCCGAACCGTAAAGGCAACGCTTCGGCCAGTTCGGAAATATCCATTTGCCGGTTGCCATCTCTCGCAAAGGATTTCAGTTGCATGCCGGCCGGCAGCCAGGATGTGCCGTGTGACCAGAGAATCAAACCGTAATCATCCGAAGGATACATTTCAATAATTTCCCAGAGCAAACTGTTCATGTTCGCAGGATCTGCCGAATCAAATTAGGTATATGCTTTTATTGTCTCACTGCCGCCTTCGGTTATTCTTAACAGATACGGCGTTTCATTTGCCACATCCATCAGG
>JAISES010000216.1 GCA_031263965.1 Prevotella sp.
AACGACGGAACGCCGGGCATGCACCCCGGGCATACGCCATACATGAACGTAGACGACTGGGGCGACAGCATGACTATGGGGCAGCCAGGCCGCATGTACAGGCACTCATATCCCACGCCCTCTACACCAGCCGGCTCAAATCACTGGGGCCCCGAAATAAAAGAGATATGGCCGCAGGGCGAATTATACTTCGAAACCCGTTACGTCTACGCCCATTCCGAATTTACCCCCCGGCAGACCATGCGCGGCAAAATGGCCCTGTACGGCTATCTGCACGCACTGGGTAAAGACCCCGGAGCCGCCGCGCCGCCTTCGGAAGTCCCTGCCATAAGCGCCGCCGGTACGCCGGAAGATGAAATGCAGCTAAGTAACACGAGCGGCGGCATACACATAGACAAGATAGAACCGCCTGCCAGAGCGGAAGTAATAACGATGGACGGCAAAATACTGTTTTCGGAAACAATCAACGGCACCAGCGCCGACATCCCCTCTCCCAAAGGCACCTACATCCTTAAAATATCCAACTCAAAAGGCCGTCGCAAATCCGCAAAGTTCGTAGTAAAATAACCCCACCCTAATCGTCATTGCGAGCGATAGCAAAGCAATGACGGGATGGGGGCTGCAATGACAAAAGGGACGGGGAGGGGTGGGCAATGACGGTGTGTTAGGGTAGGCGACTTATTCCCTCGCATTATTATTCTTTTTCCTTGAGAGCTTTCAGCTCTTCCAGGCTTTTTAATATAGAGCCGATGTTTTTGTCGTAAATCCTCTTGTTGTACCAATAGATAGATAATCCGGTAAAAATGATTGCACACGACAGTGTAACCCAATGAAGTATACTTGCCTTTCCCAAGACAGACCACAACACGATAGGAATTATAAGAATGGAAGTAGCAATTGTGCCGATTGATTTTTCCCACTTAATATGAAGATAGTACCGGTTGATATAATAAATATTATTACTGACGCTTTTGTCAAGGTCGAACTTCATCAACCCGTGAATTTTGTAAGAATACCATATTATACCTGCGGCTAATAGAACGATTGTATAAATCAGAGCAGAAAGTATAAATTTGTTTTCAAAACGTTCCAAAACTCTCCATAACACCGGGATGGATACAATGCATGCCGCCAGATTGATTATTTCCCAAACCAGTAACTTGTTAAATGACTTATTGGCTTTACCCTGTATTATCTCCAGAATAATAGTCTCTTTCAGTAGGTCCTTTTCTTTTAAGCGGCTGTCCAGTGCAGCCCATGTTTTTTTTAATTCATCCAGTTCCATTGCTTTTGAATTTAAAGATTTGACATTTTTTTCAATTTATCTTTGATGCGATTCAGCTTTGAGGCAACATTGCCGACAGAGAACCCCGTAATATCAGCTATCTCCTGATAGGATCTTTCTTCCAGATAAAGCAGGATGATTGTTTTTTCCATCGTTTTAAGCTGGTTGATCAGGCGGTACATCTCCTGGATATTCTCTTCCATACTTTCCTGTTTTACCAGCGATTCGGCGAGCATGGCTACGGGAACGTTCTGTTTCGGACGGTTCCGTTCTTTTCGCATACCCGATATGCAGGTATTCATGGAAACCCGGTAAATCCAGGTGGAGACAGAGCATTCGTTCCTGAATTTTGTGAAACCCGCCCAAAGGTTGCAGATAACCTCCTGATAGAGGTCGGCAAGCGGAAATTCGTCAGACACATAGAAAGAACAGACCTTGTAAATTACCCGTTCGTGTTGCCGGATGACTTCTATAAATGCGCGTTCTGTCTCAATCTTGTTCATGATCTTACTTTTTTCTCATATTAGACGTGAAAAACATGAAAGACTTACAAAAGGCCCTGAGAAATGTAAAAATATTAACGTGAGTTCAATGTAAAACAATCAGCCACTGCCTTCCCTGTCCTCATCCTCACCACTAATTGTCTGAAAGAGCCGCACAGCGTTGTATTCAACCGGTCTCTGCGCGTTGAAACGGCCGGCTGATTTTCGCTCATGAGGCAAACGCTCGTTTACTTCACTCGCAAAGACAATGAGGGGAGGAAGGGTGATTGATTTCCCTGGCGTTAGGAATGAAGCCCAAACAGAGGGAAGAAACAGTTAAACGTAAAGGATTCAGGATATAAATATGGATGATTTGCAGATATTCATTACTTTTACCGCAATCAAGAACAAAACAAATTAATAGAAATGATTATGAATGTATTGAAGCTGAGCTTTTTGTCGTTCTTTTTGCTCGTTGGTACAAGTGTGTTTTCACAAAGTTCCCCTTTTCGCTTTGGAGTGAATGCCGGGGTAAATATGTCTGATGCAATGATCGGTACTGCCGATACAAACGGATCATCATTCAGATTTGGCTATCAAATCGGACTTACCGTTGACTATGCTATTTCTCAAAAGTTTAATATCCTGTCAGGCGTGTATTTTATTACTAAAGGTTCTAAAATCGAAGACCTTGATTATACAAGTTATCTATGCGGGATTCCCGATTTCACACATAAATTTGAGCAACAATACCTTCAATTACCTTTATATGGAGCCTACAAATTCAATTTATCAGATGACTTTAACGTAAGGTTTGGAATCGGTCCTTATTTTGCTTATGGAATAGGAGGGAAATCCAAAAAAACATTAAATGGTAGCGTTTGGGTTGATGGAACATCGGAACGTGAATACAAAACCTTTGGGAAAAGTGAAGACTCCTGGTACAATGAAGAACTTAAACGGTTTGATTTTGGCCTGGGAGCTTTAGTTAATCTTGAATACAAAAAGTTTAATTTGAACATAAGTTATGACCAAGGACTTTTGGATATTGCAAGGAGTACAGGATACGAATACCGGAATTACAGCCTAACCTTTTCGATCGGATATAAATATTGAAGTAGTTAAGAACAGAAGCAAGGAACGAGCTTTGAGAAACCTGTCAAAGCTCGTTCCTTGCTTTTTTGTATTACAATTTCAAGCTTGAATAACGTTCTCCATGCTCAATTAATGTTTGATTTCTATTATAAAAAACAGATATAACTCAATCCAAAACGATACAAACAAACTCCAAACCGTTCAAGAGCTCCCACTTCTTACTATTCCTTTATATTCATTCCATCAGTAAAAAATAAATCAGCCACTTACTGTTTGTTGTAAATGACTGATTTCAACTGTCGGGGTGAGACGATTC
>JAISES010000283.1 GCA_031263965.1 Prevotella sp.
CAAAATATTCAAAACCCCAGTCATTTTTAATATTAATATCTGAGAATCTCTTCCTGTAACTTTGTACACGTTTCATTATGTAGTCCAGACCTAAATTTTTGAAGTGCAATAAACTAAAATCGTCAGGACCCCAAATAACAAACCCCTCGGGATCAGCCAGATGAGCACCTATTATATAGTTTGTTTTTATAATTTTATATGGATCAAAGAGCATCGGCTTACTATATTTGGTACTGTATACCCCTCTGTTCACTTGTTCAAACAGGCTTTTGTCCCTTTTCGGAAACGATTCGGAATACATATCAATACCTGTTGTTTTAAAAATGGTTGCTTTTGTATTTTGCAAATAATCCGGTACGCCATTCTTATGATATAAGAACTCATCCATATCGCATGTTATTATCCAGTCGGCTTTTCCGATCGACTGTTTCCATGCATTATTTTTAATATCTTTATTTATCACATCATTCAGAGTTCCTTTCGTGTCAAATTTTTTAATATGCACGTTTGGATATTCTTTCAATAAAGTTTCTGTGTTGTCGTCAGAATAGTTATCATAAATAAAAAATTCTGAAACAAATTGCCGGTAATATTCCATGAAAAAAGGTATAATTTGCTCTTCATTCCGGCAAACAGCATACAAATGAATGATCGGACGGTCTATTTTTTTTTTCTTTTTTTTGAACTTCCAAATTTTGAAACGGAAAAGATTAATTACCAATAAAATGGCTATATATAGTACATCTTTCCTCGTAAAACGGAACTTCCCTATCGCTCCCATCTTATTAAGATTTAAATGTTTTGTATATCTTATTCAGTACCCTTATACAAAAGTATGGAAACCGGTTTCTTTTTACAAAATCAATAATATAATAATAGGGTGCATCTTCTTTCGTCTGTTTATCCTGTCTGATCAGTCTATTATAATCGTAGCGGATGGCTTCAGGAAGCAGCTCTTCTAAAACGGACTCCCTCTCCTTGTACATAGCATCCTGATTTGCAGGGTTACTGCTGATTCCATTCATATCGAAGACCATCACATCAAAATTAAGGAATGCAGTTGGTTCTCCGGCTATGATAGCTTTCAGAAAAAATTTCCAATCAGATACTATTTTATAGTTTTCATCATATAGCCCGTATTTATCGAAGAGTTGACGCTTTATGAATGTAGCCTGATGTCTTAATGCGTCCACATAAAGATCGTAAAGTGTCACGTTCCGGTCTCCAAAATTGTCCCACCGGTATGTATGTGGAGTCTGCATCCCCCTTAATATATGAGCATTGTACTTTTTCCCTGAAAATGCTCTATTCAGAACATCTTCACCGGCATACATATCTCCGGAGTTCAGGAAATGTAAGTACTCTCCCTTAGCCTGCCGTATTCCTTTATTCATGGCATTGTAGATTCCTTTGTCCGGCTCACTTACCCAATAAGTAATCTGATCGGAAAAGGATTCCAGTATTTCCCTGCTTCCATCTGTGGAACCACCATCGATAACAATATACTCAAAGTCTCTATAGCTTTGAGATATAACGCTTTTGATTGTTTTCTCCAATCCTGTGGCGTTATTGTAGTTGACTGTTATGACGGAAACTTTCATTTATTTTAATAAACTGTTATATAATTCGATGTATTTTTCAGTTTGTCGATCATCAGAGAAATTATCTATTGCATATTTTCGTATGTTATCATTATTGAAATAATATTTATCTTCGAGAAATTCATTGATTCCGGTAGCCAGTGCATCCGGATTAATTTCATTTATAAGGATTCCGTTCTCTCCATTTTTTATATGCTCGGCCATCCCTCCATTGCCAAAACTTATAACCGGAGTACCGTTTGCAAATGATTCGAGCATAACATTTGGCAAATTGTCCTCTCTGGATGGCAGTATCGTCATATCTGCCGCCGAATAGACCTCATTGAGTTTTTTAGAATCAGATATTGAGCCAAGATGAATGTAGTTAATTTTTTTACAGATATCAATATTCCCATGTCCTACACTAATCAGGTTATAGTTTTGTTCATTCAGAGTATCGATAGCTTTCAATAAAAGATCAATCCCTTTACGTGGATTATCAAGTCCTGCCGAAACAAAAAGGATTGTTTTTGAAGAGTTATTTACACCAATTTTCTTTTTCGCTTCTATTCTGTCTAAACGGGAAAAAAGGGAAAAGTCCATGCCATATGGAATCACCACATGGTTATATCCGGAAAATGTATCGCTGTTTTTTGAAAGATTACCCAACCAGGCTGAAGGGGTAGCTATTGTGATATTACTTTTTTTATTTATTGAATCTTGCTTTAACTTCAAATATTTTTTATCGATATTCCCTAAAATATGCCGATTTTGAATTTCGTCATCCTTATAATGAAATATTCCCTGAAATGGGTTCATATCATGTAATGTCCAGACTATGGGTTGCTTTGTTTTCTTAAAAAATGTAGGATAATTGAGAAAGTTATCAGCCACCCAATGCAGATGGATGATATCTGCTTCCTTAATTTTTGGATGGTCTTCTAATCGATAGGATGAAAAAGGAATGGATGTAATTTCGTATTCTCCTTTTAATTCCTCCAATTTCTTATTTTGAAGAGTTACCTTATCTATTTTTAGTTTTCTTTCAATTTTTGCAATTAATGATTTGTCTTTTTCAGCTAAATAAATATTATTCTGCTGCATAAACCCTCTGTCTTCGGCATATTTCTGAATCATGGAAGATTCTATATCAGGATGTTTCATCAGGCTCTGATGTAACCTGAATGCCGCGATTGCAGCACCTCCACTAGAGACAAATGTTGATATATGGGCTATTTTCATTTTAATTTTATTTTATAATAACTCAGAAATTGTTTAAACTTTAGCGAAAAGTATCATTATAGGATTTGATAAAGACTTCTTAGCAATTTTTTTATGCTCTTTTATGGCTACTTTTTTACAATTCCCCATAGTCCCGATATGAAGGTCTGGTTTTGATACTTCTCTGGAACTTGTTCATTTTTCAGCAGATAGTTATAAAACTTTGATAACAGATATAGCATAGCCCGTTTACCATATCTTCTGAATCTGCTTGGCGACCAAATCCTGAAATTTTCCATCCATACGCCCAGCGTTATTGCAAGGCTTCTGTTCATACCGCCCGATGGTTTTATATCAATCTTATTAAATCCGGCTAATTTGAAATGTTTTTCCATAGAGAACGGAGTAAAACGATATTCATCGTATGGTATTTCATGCAATGGCCATACGCAAGGAACTGTAAAGTAAATACAACCGCCGGGTTTAAGAACACGGTGTACTTCTTTCAGGATACTTTGAGTATCATGATAATGCTCCAGAAATTCTGTAAGTATAAACCAGTCGGCATGATTATCCGGTAACGGAATATTTTCTCCATCCCAATACATATCCGGTTTGACCTGATTATGATACTCGGTCGGTTGTATATCGATACCTATATATTCTGTAATATTTCCATTTTCTAATAAAAAATCCCGATATGGCATCTCTCCGCAACCCAGGTCTACAACTATACCTTTTATCTGAGGCCGGACAGATGTAATAGCAGACAGTAAACTTGTCCTGATAGCATATATGGAATATCCGGTTTTTTTTAAATCCAGATGGATGAATTGCTCTTTTATATAATCATTTGCTTTTTCCATTCCTATAATATTTCACATGTAGTGGTTTCAATATATCTGCATACATCATCAGGAAATCCCCATTCATTTTCCATCTCAACCATGTTTATTTCAAACGGGAAAAAATCTTCTATCTTCTGATACACAATCTTTCCTCTTGGGTCTGACAAATAAAATTCAAAATAATAGCTTCCTTTATACAATCTGAGCGATGGTATAGTTATATGGATGGTCTGAAGCCCATCTTTCCCTTTTAATGGCTCTAAATAATTTGAAGTAGAATACCAGTTATACACGATAGGTATTTCTTTATCCTGCTCCATTATTCGGAAAGAAACTTCACAGGAGTCTACTTTTTGAGGGAAATAGACCTGTATCGCAATAGAAACAGGGTTTCCGAAGTTATGGAATAAAGAAGGGCCAGATATTTCTATGCTGATATCCTTGAAGTGCGGATTGGCTTCGTCTTTCACAACAAAATAATCGGCAATACTTATCAGCTTCTTGTTATTCAGATATGTCGCGATAATATCGCCCGGATTTCCATCAGCGACAGATCTTCCATTCTCCAAAAGGACACACCTGTCGCAAAGTGTTGCTACCGCATCCAGATTATGGCTCACAAACAATACCGTCCTTCCTTCTCCTCTCGATACATCCTGCATCTTCCCGATAGCTTTCTTTTGGAATTCGGCGTCGCCGACGGCAAGGACTTCGTCCACAACCAGGATTTCCGGTTCCAGATGGGCGGCAATGGCAAATCCAAGACGGACGGTCATCCCCGATGAATAACGTTTGACGGGGGTATCGATGTATCTTTCAATACCGGCAAAATCGACTATCTCATCCATCTTTCTCCTGATCTCCGCTTTGGTCATTCCCATAATGGAACCATTCATGAAAATGTTTTCGCGACCGGTGAGTTCGGGATGAAAACCTGTTCCAACTTCCAATAAAGATGCGATGCGTCCTTTGGCCTTAATACTGCCGGTTGTAGGCGACGTTACCCGCGACAATATTTTGAGCAGTGTAGATTTACCGGCGCCATTTTTGCCGATTATGCCTAATACTTCTCCCTGTTTTACATCGAAAGTAATATCTTTCAATGCCCAAACATATTTGCTGTTGCCTTTAGATGCCCGATCGTTTGTCTCGCCTATCTTCAGATAGGGGTCTTCTTTTCCCCTTACTGTATACCACCACCTGTTTATATCGTGCAGCATGGAGCCCGTACCAACCAGTCCTAACCGGTATTGTTTCGAGATATTCTCAAATTTTATTACTATATCCGACATTTCAGAATTATTATCTATGTTGTTTCTGATATTTATACAGTTTTATTTCAGCCGTTGTGTCGTACCATGCCCAGAAACAGGATAACACAAGCCCGTAAAAACCGTCTTTGTATCCTTTATCTTTTACGAAGCAGGAATAAAATGCTTTTAACGGCCTTTTCAATATTTTCTTCCTTGTAGCCACGAAGCCCATAAAATTCCGGGACTCTCCTTCCAGCTTTAAATATCTCGAATGTTTCTCCTTCAATTGTTTAAAGCTAAGCATCCAGTAATGATGGTCGATATTTTTACCGGTGAAAGGTATGAAAAAAGGTTCATACGGTTCCGCAACCGTTCTTCCCGCATGCACAATACCGCTCATCCTGCATCTGTCTTTGTGGAATATCAGCCATCTGGAATGCATACCTCCCCACCGCGTGCCTGTCAATCTATGTTTTTTATAATAATATATGCATGGTACTAATATAGCTCCTGTTTTGCCGGATATTCCTTTTTCAAAAAGCTTTTCTATATCCGAACAAATTTCCTGGCTAAGACGTTCATCCGGATCGATAGTCAGTATCCAGTCATATTTTGTTTCATATTGTAATTCCTTATGTATCATTTCCACCATAGGAACTCTTTCATGCACAACAATAGTAGCACCCTGTTTTTGTGCTATTTCCCTCGAATTATCTCCGGATTGCAGGTCAACATATATGATATCGTCGCAAAACGCAATGGATTTCAGGCAATCTTCAAGCATATAGCCTTCGTTATATCCTGTAACAATCGCGCTTATCGGCAGTTTCTTATGTCTATTATTATCATTTACCATATCTGCCAGGCTATATCGACACTTACACTTTTCTTCGCTCCCATCCTCATACCCATAAACATACCAATGTTCGAACTGAATGTACCTATAAAATGGTGACTATTGGAAAGTATATCTATTGATATTAACAGATCGGTTTGCTCTTCTTTTATCCGGCTTTTATCTAATTTTTTATACTGCTTATGGTCATATCCAACCTGATCTTCCCTGCACAGCGAGAAAAAATTCCAATGTGTATACAAATCATTTTTTACTTCGAGTATAACATTATAGTCATCTGTCGAAATAAAAATATTTCTTATATCCGGATCTTTAATTTTCTCAAAATATAAATTTGTTCCTGTCGATTTATGTTCTATGTTTTTATCTCCTCTCCGGATATGGAAACCGATATATTCTGCCGGTAAATTTAAAGACTCGATTTTATTTTTTATCATAGAGCCTGTTTCCGCTTCATACGTCCAGGTCATAGTAATCAGGCTTCTGCATGCATCTCTAAACGAACTGTTTATAATACCCAGTTCGGGAACATTGTAGATTTCATCCTCATGACTCCTGTCCCTTATCCTGAGCCATAGATCCTGAGTTAAGAAGTTTACTCCATTAAGCAGTTTGTAAACTCTGGTTTTTAATTTATCCTTTCGGCTCAGTCTTTGCCGGAGAAAATCATAATCCCTGAAATTATATTTTCTATGAAAATTGTCATTCACCTCATCACAAAATGGAAGGAAATAATCTCTCCAACCTTTATTATAACCGAAATTGGCGTCTTCCGAATATAAAACAAACTGTATCCTGTTGACCAGACAATATAGTATAGCCAGTATCATATTGTTGTATTCTGAAAAGAAACCGGCATCACTTCCAAGATGAAAAATGAATTTTTTCTTGAATGACTTATTTAGAATATAATAATTTCTTCTCAGTTTTGCTGCGTCCATTACACCACGTCAATAAAACTACGTTCGACCTTATTGAAAACCCATGACCCCATGACAATCACAACAATCATAACAATAAAGCTATATCCCAGCCAGAACCAGCTAAATGTTCCCGCCCCCATAAAGCCATACCGTAGGGTTTCGACTATCGAAGTCAAAGGATTGAGTTGGATGATCCACATATATTTCTCGTATTCAGTCGCCATTACCGATAGCGGGTAAATTACGGGAGTGGCGTACATCCACAACGAGATAACGAATCCAAAGAGGATAGCCATATCCCTGTATTTGGTCGTTACGGATGATATAATAATACCAAAGCCCAATCCCAATCCGGCCATCATTATTATAAGTAATGGAAAAAGAAGGACGTAAATATTAGGCGCTATATTACTTCCGGCAGAGTTGTAATAAACGTATACCGCGATAAATAATAATAATTGTATTGCAAACCTGACAAGGTTGGATATGATAACAGATATCGGCACAACTAAACGGGGGAAATATACTTTGCTGAATATACCTGCATTGCCGAGGAATGTGCCGGATGTTTTGCCAAGGCAATCCGAAAAATAGTTCCAGCATAATATTCCGGACAGATAAAATAATGGTTGGGGTAAGCCATCGGTAGGTATTTGGGCTATATTTCCAAATACAAACATAAACATTACGGTGGTGAATACGGGTTGTATAACAAACCATAGAGGCCCGAGCACTGTTTGTTTGTATATTGTTACAATATCGCGGCGGACGTACATTTGAAGTAAGTCCCTGTAACGCCATACTTCTTTTATATTTAAGGAAAAATTACTTCCACGCGGTTCAATCTCTATATCCCAGTATTCTTTTTCAGGTTCCATTCAGAAGTCGGATGTTTGTGTGTAATAAAAGACGTACAAATATAGCAATTAATCTCCTTTGTACGGTGTTTAGGGGCTGAGAAACTGTTTGAATTTTTTCGAAAATATTATTATAGGATTAGAAAAAAAATTTGCTGTAAAATTCAAACAGTTTCTAAAAGTCTGCCGTGAAAAAAGAAAAACCCATATGAGTATACTCATACAGGTTTGTAACCCTTTGGCCGGTTGCTCATTATTTTACAGTAGCAGCAGCAAGAGAGTCGGCAAGAGCTTGGGCTTTAGCGATAGAGTCTGCTTCAATTTTAAGAGCCTCTTCAACTTTAGCGATAGAATCTACCTTAGCGATAGAGTCT
>JAISES010000309.1 GCA_031263965.1 Prevotella sp.
GGAACTCCCGAGCGGGAAGAGTTTCGTAAAGAAGCGTATGCTTACTGTATGGGGCAAATTATCCATGATGCCCGAAAACAAGAAAAGATCACTCAATCTGAACTTGCCGAAATGGTTGGCACCAACAAATCGTATATTTCAAGAATAGAAAAAGGAATAATAGACCCCGGCGTCGGGACTTTTTGCCGGATCATAGATGCTCTTGGCCTGAAGGTTGAGATCGTTAAGCCGATCGTTTAAAATGTTTCCTGTTCGAATAAAACACTATAATGTTTTTACCAAGACATCATAGTGTTTTACCGAAGACATTGTGATGATTTTTGCCAACGTTTTCGCATTGATTTGCCCAAAATTCCCGTTTTTGAGGGGAAAAAGTTGCAACATGGGTTAATATAGAATTACCATTCGGAGTTAAAGAATGAAGATTGGTCACCTGTTATTGCTCGTTGAGATAATAGTTGATCTTTCAATGCTTTTATTTGCTTTTTGTATTTTTTATCGGTGGATAAATTATTGATTTCATAAGGATCTTCTTCCAGATTGAATAGCTGAGTAGTTTTTATTCCTTTAACGTTATATTCAATTAGTTTCCATTTACCATCGCTTATTCCCCTTTGAAAATCACGATATCCATAATACAGATAATTGCGGATTGGTTTGTTCTCCCGAATTATGGGAAGCAGGCTGATCCCGTCAACAGATTCGGGAATGGGTTGGTCACTCCATTCACAAATGGATGGAAACAGGTCGATCAGATAACAGAGCTGTTCGGTATATGTTTTTTTCGTATCGCTTCCCGAAGCTTTAATAAGCAACGGAATATTGACGCTATGTTCGTATACGTTTTGTTTACCCATCAAGCCATGCCTTCCTACGGCCAAACCGTTGTCTGCCGTAAATATAACAATCGTGTTTTCATACAGCCCATTGGCTTTCAAGGCTGCAAGTACGTCGCCTATGCGTTTGTCCAAATGGCTGATCATAGCATAATATTCGGCTATATGCCTCTGCACTTCCGGCTTTACGCGAGGTGTTGCCGCCAGTATTTCATCACGTATCGCCAATTCTCCATTGTCAAAGGGATGCTCTTCCATATAGTTGGGTGGTAGAAGAATCTTTTCCGTATGGTATATTTGCAGAAACTCATCAGGCATACTGCGTGGATCGTGCGGCGACATATAACAAAGAGATAAGAAGAATGGCTTCTGTTTGTTCTTCTGTTCATTGATAAAATCGACAGCCGTTTCCGTGAATATATCTACGGAATGTTTTCCTGCATACGAATATTCACCATCCAACAGTTCAACGCTATTGTTTGCCCACGGATTTTTTATGATTCGCCTGTTGTTTAGATATTTCCCTGACGGATCATAATTAAATAACGGGACGTTCCAATGATCGGCCATCCCACCGAAGAAAATATCTTTCCCCGAATTAAAACAACGGTTGAATGCTTCTTTCCCATTGTGCCATTTGCCGGTATGGAAGGTCTGATAACCTGCCTGATTCAGCACCTCTCCAATCATTATATGTTCTTCAGGAATAGAAGCCCCTTGCTCTTCCAGTTGATATAAATATTTACCGGTTATCAACATAGCTCTGCTGGGCATGCTGACAGCCCCGCTTGTCCCGCCCATGATATGGGCATTAGTAAAGACGGTACAATCATCGGAGAATTTATCCAATACCGGAGTTTTAACATCCTCTTTTCCCAGAAATGACATAGTCGTCCCTCTCATATCGTCTGCAACAATTAAAACGATATTAGGTTTTTGCCGTGCAATTAAAGAAGAGGTACATAACAGACCTCCTGCAAATAATACTATTTTTTTCATATACCTACCAATTAGGATTTTGTTTCAAATTAGGATTTAAAATTAGTTCTTCTGTCGGCAATGGGAAATAATAATGTTTGTTTTCATCAAATTTCCTTCCGTTAATTAGTATTTTCTTATAAGGAAGAATAAAACTTTCATTGTCAATATCTATGTGAGTGCCAATAATAACCGTTGGATATTGAGATTGTACGAATTTCATACCCTTTACTTCTTTTTCTAATAGCTTACCGGCTTTCCAACGCATTAAATCATCATAGCGCATATTTTCAATAGCAAATTCTACCCTGCGTTCCCTTCTGATCTCATCTATTAAAACAGGTAAAGAAGGAAAGTCGGATAGCGGATCTTTTTCCAGTAATTCAATTCGCATATCAGGCATACCGGCTCTTTTCCTTATCAGATTGACTGTCTGGTCCAGAACATCCTGTGTGCATATTCCCAGCTCGGCCATTGCTTCGGCTTTAACCAGCAAAGTTTCTGCATAACGGAATATCGGAGCATCAAGAATCCCATTCTGATAACGAAGATACTCTTCTCTGTCGTCTACCCAATATTTGATGATCTGGTAACCGGTAGGGATTATTCCTGCCGATAGATTAGAACCCGGGATAGCCGGCAATAAAATTTGTCTCTGCAAATCTTGTCCCGGATAGCAAATCGTTTGCGTCAGGCGTGGGTCCCGGTTCAGCATTTCAGCCTGAATACTGTCATGTCCTAAGAAATCGTTGGCCAGTGATATGGGTTTACCAGATTTACACAGATAAGAATCTATTAATGATTTTGTGGCACTATAACCCAGGTTTGATTCTCCTCCTTCTACCAGGTTGCTGGTTCTATTTCCCAATAATCCTATTTCATACGCTTTATAATAAATCATTTCTTTATTATCTGTTAAGTCCAGCGTAGAGAATACCGTCCGATAATCAATATCCGGATTTCCGGTATTATGTAAAGCATATTTTCTTCCTGCAATCAATTCATTGGAAGCGTTTACAGCTTCATTCAGGAATTTTTCATGTCCTTCTATTCCGTGATATTTCCTAAATGTCCCTTCATGCAAGCATATCCTTGCCTTCAGCGCCAATGCGACGTCTTTATTGATTCGTCCGTGAACGGCGCTTTCCGCCGGCAGCAACTTGCCGATTGCCCAATCAATGCAGGCTAAGACAGAATCCATCACCAAAATTCTCGAATCCCGGGGAGCATATAATTCTTCCGAATCTACATTCAAATCCCGGGTTAGCCAGGGAACGTCTCCGTATTTTTTGACCTGATTAAAATAGCTCCATGATTTGAAGAACATAACTTCGCCGGCATAAGCATCTTTGGTATTTTGTGCAATGCCGGCATTATCATAACGGGTAAGGAAATAATTACATTTTCGGATAAATCCCCAGTCCCATTCTCCGTTTCCGCTTTTTTCCGGTACAATATGTTCACCCGCCGCTATGGTATTATAGGTCGTGGGAGCCATATTATCGCTTTGATTGTCTCCCGATAGCATGGGGCTTACATCAAACGACGTAGCGTGCCCGGCAATAAAAGTATATAAACCGTTGCAATATATTTCCATATCATTAGCGGATTTCCAAAAATAGGCATCGCTGATACTATCTGTAGGAAAACGATTCATAAAATCATTATTACATGAGAAGAATGCAGATAGTAAAGCAAATAATGCCGGAATTATATAATTACTCTTTTTCATGATAGTAAGTATTATTATAATGTTAATTGAAGCCCAAATAAAATAGATCTTTGAAGTGGGTAATATTCTCCTACGTTACCAATGATTTCAGGATCAAAATTACCTCTGATTTTAGTAATTTCCCCCAAGTTTTGCCCGGAGAAATAGAAGCGTATCCTATTCAGCATTATCTTACCGGACAGGGCTTGGGGCAGCGTATATCCTAAAGTCAGGTTTTTCAGGCGGGCATAAGCTCCGTTTTGCAGATAACGGGTTTGTACACGTGCATTGTAACCGGAAGAGCCGGCTTTCCATATCGGATAGAACGCATCAGGATTATCTTCTCTCCAGGCATTTTTGTATATTTCGTAGGTCCCTACGGCCGCACCGTTGGCAATTTGCCCCCAATAGTAACTTCCGTTTGGGAAGAAATCCCTTTTCCCTACACCTTGAATAAAAATATTCAGGTCGAAACCTTTCCATTCGGCATTCCCCGTTATTCCGAATTGGAAACGAGGGGTTGTATTCCCGATAATTTTTGTGTCTCCCGGATTATCAACTGTCATATTACCCCAGTTAATTACATTATCTTCATTCAGGTCTGCATAACGGACATCACCCGGCCCCCATTTGTCTCCATTTCCCAGTTGGGATTGGTTAGGAGCGGATACGGCTTCTTCTTTAGACCGGAAGATGCCAACAGTTTCATATCCCCAAATCTCTCCTAAAACCTGGCCTACATAATAATTGTTATACAGTTTGCTGGGGTTATTGTCGTATTTTGTAATTTTACTCTTATAATCAGAGAGTACCAAACCGATATCGTAACGTAATCCGTTTTTCAGATAATCATTCCATTTTACAGATAATTCCCAGCCTGTAGTTTTCATATCCGCGTTATTACGTTGAGGTGCATCTGTTCCGACTACGGATGGAAGCTTTTCACCAACAGTCAGCATGTCAACTGTTTTTCTCTCATACCAGTCGAAAGAAGTTGATAATTTATTTAATAACATCAAATCCACTCCCACATTGGATGTTTTAGTAGTTTCCCAAGATAAATCCGAAGCTACCAAGCCTGGGGGATTAACTGAAAGGGGCAACTTTCCGTTTATTAAATATTGAGTCTGCTGCGTCACACCAAAGGAAGCGATATATGGATAATATTCTTTTACATTTTGGTTTCCAAGGCTACCATACGAAGCACGGATTTTCAGGTCACTTAACCATTTGTCAGAAGGTTTCATGAATTTTTCCTGTGAAATTCTCCATCCGGCAGAAAAAGAAGGGAAAAATCCGAAACGGGAATCATGTGGAAATTTAGATGTACCATCGTATCTTCCATTCATTTCGAAGAGATATTTTCCCCGGTAATCATATTTCAAACGCATAAATGCACCTCTGATAGCCCAAGAATATTCACTATCACTTGTAATCACATTTCCTACCCCCAGATTAATTGCGGGAATATCATTGGATATTAATTCCTCCTTTTTGATTGTTTCCGCCCGATATGTTTCCCACTCCTGATTAAAGCCGGCTAAGGCGGTGATATTATGGATTCCATTGATTGACGCCATATAATCGGCATAAATATTTCCTGCAAAGTAATCGGTATGCCGGGTATTGGTTTCAATATGCGAAGGAAATGTTTGATTATTCTGCAATATCCAGGAGTCACGGATAAATCCGAATTCCTTTTGCACATCTTTATCTCTGTAATTAATGCTGTTATAACTAATATCTCCTTTTAGTTTAAGACCTTTAAAAATGTCCCATTCCCCGTTAATCGTGTAGATTGCAAATTCACGGTTACTGACCTTTCGTGAGCCACTGGCTAAAAAATTATAAAAGTGTTCTGTCGGAGCATTTGGTACAGGACTGTCTGCCGGAGTTAATATAGGAAACAAGATTTGAGGTTCTCCCC